>NZ_JBFUIO010000044.1:0-21917 GCF_056401835.1 Paenisporosarcina sp. P4_D4
AAACTCTAAATCGCTTAAGAGGTCGGCCTTTAATAACCTTTCGAGAATGTAATCTAGATATCTTCCCTCGAATCCTAGATTTCATCCATCGAAATGCAGATAAACTATTCTTCACACCATAAAAAACACCCCAAAAGCCTTAAGCTTTTGAGGCATTATCACTAACTTATAAATTCTTCAATTCAGCCAAGCGTTTTTCAACGGTTGCGTGTTTTTCGATATAATCCTGTTGTTTTGCGCGTTCTTCTGCAACAACTGCTTCAGGTGCTTTCGAAACGAAACGTTCATTTGAAAGTTTGCCTGTTACAAGCTTAACTTCTTTCGCCCATTTCTCCAGCTCTTTCTCCAATCGTGCAGTTTCAGCTGCTACGTCGATTAAGCCTTCAAGTGGTAAGAATAGTTCTGCACCTGAAACGACACTTGACATTGATTGACCTGGTGCCTCAATTCCTTGACCTAAAACCAATGGTTCTGGGTTACAGAATTTCTCCAAGTACATCGCATTTGCTTCGAGTACTGCTAATGTTTCTGAATCTTTAGCAGAGATGTATAACGGCACTTTTTTGCTCATTGGCGTTTGTACTTCTGCACGGATCGCGCGTACTGAACGGATGATATCCGAAAGCAATTTCATACTTGATGCTTTTGTGCTGTCCGTCAACGATTCATTGACAGTCGGCCATGCAGCAATCGTAATTGATTCGCCTTCATGCGGCAGGCTCTGCCAGATTTCTTCCGTGATGAACGGCATGAATGGATGTAGTAAACGCATCGTGTTGTCTAAAACGTATGCCAACACTGAACGAGTCATTTTCTTCGCATCTTCATCCTCACCGTATAATGGCAACTTCGCCATTTCGATGTACCAGTCACAGAAGTCATCCCAGATGAAGTTATAAAGGGCGCGCCCTACTTCACCAAACTCATATTTCTCTGCCAGTTTTGTTACTTGGTCAATTGTTTCATTCAAGCGAGTCAAGATCCATGCGTCCGCAACAGATTTTTCTCCACTTAAATCAATATCTTCAAACTTCATGCCTTCCATGTTCATCATGGCAAAACGTGAAGCGTTCCAGATCTTGTTCGCGAAGTTCCAAACCGATTCCACTTTCTCGATTGAGAAACGTAAATCTTGCCCTGGTGATGAACCAGTTGATAAGAAGTAACGAAGTGCATCCGCACCGTATTTCTCAATTACGTCCATTGGGTCTACTCCGTTGCCTAATGACTTAGACATTTTACGTCCGTCTTCAGCACGTACAAGTCCGTGAATCAATACATCGTCAAACGGACGTTGGTCCGTGAACTCAATTCCTTGGAAAATCATACGTGATACCCAGAAGAATATAATATCATATCCTGTTACTAATACATCGGTCGGGTAGTAACGTTTGAATTCTTCGTTTGATTCGTCCGGCCAGCCCATTGTTGAAAACGGCCATAGTGCAGATGAGAACCATGTATCCAATACATCTTCGTCCTGTTTCCAGTTTTCGATGTCCGCTGGTGCTTCATGACCTACGTAAATTTCGCCTGTTTCATTGTGGTACCAAGCTGGAATTCGGTGACCCCACCATAATTGGCGTGAAATACACCAGTCACGGATGTTTTCCATCCAGCGCATATAGGTGTTTTCAAAGCGTTCCGGTACGAATTGAACTTTGTCTTCGCCTTGCTGCAATTTAATTGCTTCGTCTGCGAGTGGCTGCATGTTTACGAACCACTGTGTCGAAAGATACGGTTCAACTACTGCGCCGCTACGCTCTGAGTGCCCAACTGAATGCATATGCTCTTCGATTTTAAACAATACTCCCGCTTCTTGAAGATCCGCAACAATTTGCTTGCGGCATTCGAAGCGATCCATCCCTGCATATTTATCCGCATTGTCATTCATCGTTCCGTCTTCTTTCATAACCAATACGCGCTCTAGGTCATGACGGTTACCGATTTCAAAGTCATTCGGGTCATGTGCAGGTGTGATTTTAACAGCACCGCTTCCAAATTCCATATCCACATAATCATCTGCAACAATCTTAATTTCGCGTCCTACGATCGGCAATGTAACGGTTTTGCCAATTAAGTGCATGTAACGTTCGTCTTTCGGATGAACCGCAACTGCAGTATCGCCCAGCATCGTTTCCGGTCGAGTTGTCGCAACTTCAATATGACCTGTGCCATCTGTGAGCGGGTATCGCATATGATAGAAAGCACCCTGTACGTCTTGATGGATTACTTCGATATCAGATAAAGCTGTTTTCGTTGCTGGATCCCAGTTGATGATACGTTCGCCGCGATAAATAAGCCCTTTGTTGTAAAGCTTAACGAATACTTCTTTAACAGCATTTGATAAGCCATCATCGAGTGTAAAACGTTCACGTGAGTAATCAAGACCTAATCCAATTTTTGACCACTGCGTACGAATATGACCTGCATATTCTTCTTTCCACTTCCAAGTCTCTTTAACAAATTCATCACGTCCTAAATCGTAACGTGACTTACCTTCAGAACGAAGTTTTTCTTCTACTTTTGCCTGTGTCGCAATACCTGCATGGTCCATTCCTGGCAACCATAGTGCATCATATCCTTGCATGCGTTTCATGCGGATTAAAATATCTTGAAGTGTTGTGTCCCAAGCATGGCCCAAGTGTAATTTACCTGTTACGTTTGGCGGTGGGATTACAATGGTGTATGGTTCTTTGCCGCTTTCAGGCTGTGCTTCAAAATACTTTCCTTTAAGCCACCATTCGTAGCGTCCCTGTTCGATGGACTTCGGATCATACTTCGTTGAAAGTTCTGGTTTTTGTTCAGTCATAATCGATTCCTCCTTTTTTTGAAAACAAAAAAACTCCTGTCGTCACAAAAAGGACGAAGGAGTTGTTCGCGGTACCACCTTTATTCGCAGATGACAAAAAAATCATCACGCTCTCAAGTTTATATAACGGCTTTTAACCGGTTTCTGCTACTTACAGGTTCACAGAAACTGCTCATGGGCGACATTCAAATGTGTGTTAACGGAAACTCTCACCAAACGTTCCCTCTCTTGTGAAAACAGCACCACTTTACTCTTCCCAATCAATGCATTGTTATTTAGTTTTGTAACATATTGTATTTCCAAGATGAGATTATTGTATAGGACTGCACGACAACTCGTCAAGTATTTTTGAAAGGAGGAATCTCAATGCGAAGAGGATATAATCCTTATCTGCTTCCACCGTGGCTTCGAAAAACCCGCTTCTACTGCAAACATATCATTTTGCCGATCACAGTTTTCGAACTTATCCGTACCATTTTCATCCCGACGACCTTCGATTTCTTGCTGCTGTGCTTGTTAATTTTCATCTTATTTTTATTTCAAAAAGATATTATTTAACTTCATAGACGGAGTAGCCGTCTTTTAAATCACTCAGGAAGAATGGCAATGCTACATTTTCTTTGACCACCGGATTTTCCTCGGAAGTGGAATTGACAGGCTCAGTGAATACTTCTACGGAAGAGGATTCCCGTGGTTCAGGAAGTTCATACGAGCAAGTAACGCTCCATTCCACTTTCAACGTTTTTTCATCGGTGACAGATGCATTAACGTCCGACAGATGGATTTCAGGTTCTACTTTGCCATGAACATAATTTGGAGGTAATTCCACGAATAAAGGCACCGCATATTCAAAGTAGCCGTTTTCCCCATTCATGTCCAAGTCCTCGATTGAAACCCATTCAGACGTTCCGTGGTGCTCACATTCACCTGGTTGGAAAGCTACATGTGCTGCAATATGGTAAATGCCATATAAACTACTTACTCCTTTAACTTGCTGAAACTCTACTTGTGGCTTGACCTCAATTCGTGCAGCATTTGTCGGCACCCCAAAACTTTCCGGGAAATAAAAAACTTCTTGAAGCTTCCAATTAACTTGATTCACTTCTTGTCCTCCTTCACAAAGCTATGTGAAAGATTTTATGCGAGTGAACGAGCCTTTATGCTTTCATGAAGAACTTCTCGTTGTTCATAAAGTTTCTCAGACGTAGTTCACTATTTTTTAAGACGTCACCAGCTCTATTTCAGTTGAAAACTCAAAAAAGCCAGTCTGAGCAACCGCTCACTATCAAACATCAGGCTTTCAACCATTTTTTCAATGCATACGTCATCACAGGTCCTGCAATCAGCAAGATAAAGAAAATCCGGAATAAATGAAAACTGGTGACGGTCGACAAATCTGCACCCGTTTCCAATGCTGTAATGGACATTTCGGCAATTCCTCCAGGCGCTGCACTAATAAAGAAATCTAGAAACGTGTTAACTGGATGAATGTTTGTCAGTATGTATGCAATGAATCCACAAAATGCAATAAGCGCCAAGTTTGTCAGCACAATCGCTGCGAACAGTCGTATCGATAATTGATTTCTTACTTTTTCGAGCTGTAAGCCTAAATGAGCACCCACAAATATTTGAGACAGAATTAATACGATGGAAGGCACTTCGACAACTGGATGATCTGTCACGAACTGCACAATGGCCATTGATAAAATAGGTGCCATCATTTCAGGCAAAGGAAAATGTATTTTTTTCATTGCGATAAAAAAGGAAGTACCAAGTAAGACAGCTATGATGAAATGAGTAACATTAAATGTCGGCAACTCAGCCAGTGTCGCTTCGTTGAAATGACTGCCTTTTGGAATCCATGCAGTTAAAAAAGGGACAACCGTCACGACCACAAAGATTCGAAACGTCTGCATCAATGTCACGATGGTGGAATTCGCTGATTCCACTTCTTCACTCAGCAACACCATTTGGGATAGCCCACCTGGCAAAGAACCTAACACGCTGGTTGCAATGGTTTCCCCAGACATTTTCATAAAAAGCAGGCTTAATAATAGTGCCACACCTGAGACTGACAACGTCATCAATACCATCAGGGGAAAATCAAACCACATAAGTTCTATGGATGTTTTGGTAAAAGACGAGCCGATTTGAATACCAAGGAAAATCAAACCGATCTGTCGATATATTCGTGGCCACTCAAATTGCAATTTAGTATATTGCCTTAAAAGCAGTAATGAAACCATTGGTCCTAGCAACCATGGCAAAAAGATGCCGATTCGGTCAAATATGAAACCAGCCGCTGCTGCAATTATAAAAGTACGTATGATTATCCAAGACTGTTGCAACAAGACCACACCTTTCTTCATTGAAAAAAGCCCTGATACTCGAGTGAGTACCAGGACATGAGTATTAAGCTAGTTGTTTAAATACTTTATGGAATGCTTCCACAGTTTTCGCAATGTCTTCAGATGTATGAGCGGCAGATAGGAACATGCCTTCAAATTGTGAAGGTGGCAAGAAAATGCCTTCCTCAGCCATCAAGCGGTAATATTTTGCAAACAGTTGAAGATCAGACGTTTTCGCCACGTCGTAGTTCGTTACTGTTTCATCCGTAAAGAAGAATCCAATCATTGATCCCGCACGATTCACTGTGTGTGGGATGTGGTATTTCGAAGCCGCTTCACGGAAGCCCGCTTCCAACTGATCCGCAAGTCTGTTGAAGTGCTCATACGTTTCAGGAGTTAAGCGAGAAAGGGTTTCAAAACCTGCCGTCATAGCTAATGGATTACCTGAAAGTGTGCCTGCTTGATAAATCGGGCCACTTGGCGCGATTCGCGACATAATTTCAAGTTTCCCGCCGTAAGCACCGACTGGAAGTCCTCCGCCGATTACTTTACCAAGACACGTCAAATCCGGTGTTACGTTGAAGTGACCTTGGGCACAGTTATAACCGACACGGAAGCCCGTCATTACTTCGTCAAAGATAAGAACTGTTCCGTTATCTGTTGATAGTTCACGAAGACCTTCGAGGAAGCCAGGTTGAGGTCCGACTACGCCCATATTCCCCGCCACTGGTTCTACGATAATTGCTGCCAAGTCATCTCCGTGCTGTTTAAATGCTGCACGTACACTCTCCAAATCATTGTAAGCGACTGTAATCGTGTTTTTAGCCACTGATTCCGGCACACCTGGGCTATCCGGTAAACCAAGTGTCGCAACACCTGAGCCTGCTTTAATCAATAAGCTATCGCCATGTCCATGGTAACAACCTTCGAATTTCAGGATTTTATTACGTCCAGTGAAACCACGTGCTGCACGAAGTGCGCTCATCGTTGCTTCTGTTCCGGAAGATACCATACGTACCATTTCGATAGATGGCACACGTTCCATGACCAATTTTGCCAAGTCATTTTCAACGACTGTAGGTGCACCGAAACTTGTGCCCGTTTCAGCTACTTTTTGAATAGCTGCCACGACGTCAGGATGAGAGTGACCTAAAATAAGTGGTCCCCATGAAAGTACATAGTCGATATAGTCATTACCATCGATATCTGTAATTGTTGCACCTTTTCCGCTTGCCATGAAAATCGGATCCATATCAACCGATTTGAATGCACGAACCGGACTATTGACACCACCTGGCATCAATTTCACGGCTTCGCTGAATGCTTGTTTTGATTTATCGTAAGAACGTTCCATTATTTCGCCCCCAACCAACGAGCCACATCTTTCGCGTGGTACGTCATGATTAAATCCGCGCCTGCGCGCTTCATGCTTGTAAGTGTTTCAATGACAATTCTTTCTTCGTCTATCCATCCGTTTTGTGCTGCCGCTTTCACCATGGCATATTCCCCACTCACATTGTAAGCCACGACCGGTAAGTCGAAGTTATTTTTCACGTCACGCACGATATCCAAGTAAGATAGTGCTGGTTTAACAATCAGGAAATCTGCGCCTTCTTCAACGTCAGATGTTGCTTCGCGCATCGCTTCATTGCGATTTGCAAAATCCATTTGATACGACTTGCGGTCACCAAATTGAGGTGTACTGTTTGCTGCATCACGGAATGGACCGTAATACGCTGATGCATATTTCACTGCATACGACATAATAGGGAGATGTGAAAAGCCTGCTTCATCCAAACCGTAACGAATAGCCGCTACGAATCCATCCATCATGTTTGACGGAGCAATAATGTCAGCACCCGCTTTCGCTTGTGCAATGGCAGTGCGAGCCAATAAATCAAGAGTTGGATCGTTTAGGACTTGTCCGTTTTCAATAATTCCGCAGTGACCATGGTCCGTATATTCACATAAGCACGTATCAGCAATGACAACCAAATGTGGGTGACGTTCTTTTACAAAGCGAATCGCTTCTTGAATGATGCCATGATCATGGTAAGCTTGTGTGCCTTCTGCATCTTTCTCAAGAGGTATGCCGAATAAAATAACCGATGGGATACCAAGTGATACAACTTCGTCCACTTCCTCACCTAAGTGATCCATAGAAAATTGGTATACGCCTGGCATTGAAGCGATCGGATTTTTAATATTTTCGCCTTCTGCAACGAAAATCGGGTAAATCAAGTCATCTGTATGTAATTTAGTTTCGCGTACCATTGCACGCAAAGTTTCGCTGTGACGCAAGCGTCGGTGTCTATTGAATTGAAGTTCTTTCATTTGTATGAGTCATCCTTCCATTTAGCAATTTCTTGAATGAGTGCAAGCCATGTGTAAGTTGTTGGCTGTATATGAACTGCAACACCTTGTTTTTTCAATGCAGTTGCAGTCACATGACCAATTGCAGCAATCGTCATTTCGTTCCAACCGATATTGGGCGCAATTTCACGTGTGAATACTTCCACTGATGAGGGACTCGCAAATGCCACAATAACATGTGGATATTGAGTGAGATAGCCACCTAAACTTTTCGCGTTACCCTCATCAGGCAGAGTTTCATATACGGTCCATTCGTCCACGGATTGTGATAGACCTTCTTTTATCGTAGCTTTAGCAAGTGATCCACGTAAAAACAAACAAGTATCTGAGTAACCGGCTACCAACGGGAATTGTTGAACAAATGCATCCGCACTGAACGTAGTTGGTGTAAACGTCACATGAAAACCTATGCGTTCTAAAGCAGTCGCAGTTTTACTGCCAACTGCYGCAATCTTACAAGGCAAGGAATCCACGAGAATCTTGTGTCGCAGCACTTTTTGTTCGAATGCAACTACTGCATTTTGGCTTGTGAAAATCAACCAGTCATAAGTGTGGAGACTATTAATAAATTGTTCGTCTTGAAACGTTACTTCCTGAGTTCGGATGAGCGGGAAAGAAATGAATTCTCCACCCAGCCTTGTCACTTCAAAAAATGCTTCGTCAGACTTTGGTTGACCTGTAAAGACAATCGTTTGTCCTTGCAAATCACCTTTTTTAGACATTTAAATCGGCTCTTACTTGTTGAATCAAATCGTAAGCACCTTGCTCGCTTAATGTCACTGCCACGTCTTTTCCTGCCGTTTCTGGTACAACATTCTTAGAAGTTTGTTTGAAAACTTGTTCAGCATCAGGTGAAGCAACCAATCCTGTAAAATGAACATCTCCGTTTTCCACTGTTGCAAAACCAGCAATCGGTACTTGGCAACCGCCATCCATTGCATGTAAAAATGCACGCTCTGCATGAACGGCTTTCCAAGTTTCTTCATGTGTCAGTTTGCCAAGCTCTCCTAATAATTCCGCGTCGTCTCCACGGCATTCGATTGCTAAAGCACCTTGACCCACAGCAGGAAGACAATCTTCAGTTGATAAATATTCCGTCACCACATCATCGCTCCACCCAAGACGCTTGAGTCCAGCTGCAGCTAAAATAATCGCATCGTACTCTTCTGTTTCAAGTTTAGCGAGACGTGTATCTACATTTCCGCGAATCCATTTGATTTCAAGGTCTGGACGCAATAACAGAAGTTGAGCTGAACGACGTAAACTGCTTGTTCCGACAACTGCTCCTACCGGTAAGTCCATAAATTTCACATGCCCTGTTGAAATAAAAGCATCACGTGCATCTTCACGCGGAGGAATACACCCGATGACAAGTCCTTCCGGCAATTCCGAAGGCATGTCTTTCATGCTATGAACAGCAAAATCGATTTCTTTGTCGTACAAGGCTTGTTCAATTTCTTTAACAAACAATCCTTTGCCCCCAACTTTTGAAAGTTGAACATCCAGGATTTGATCACCTTTTGTGACGATTTCTTTTACTTCAAACTCAAATGGTGCTCCCGCTTGTTTCATTTGATCGATAAACCAATTTGTTTGTGTCAATGCCAATTTACTTCTTCTCGAACCTACTATAATTTTTCTCATTATTAACAACCCCACTTAACCGATTAATTAGATTTTAGTACCAAAAATGAAAGTCGGATAATCGACTTCCTAAGAAAAAATTCACCAACACGAGCAGGAAGGCATAAGCATGACCCCATGCATAACTTGTTCCGTAAAGTGTCCCTTTTTTTCTTCGATAAAATAAATAGCCGTAAACAAATAATAAAATAAATGAACCTATGATTTTCACATCAATAAGCGAAAATTCATTGAGTGTAACGTATCCCCATTGCAGCCCCAGAATCAGACTGACGAACAGAAATGGAATGCCGATGACGATTGACACGGTCATCCCCTTCTCCGTTTGATCAAGAGAAGGCAGTTTCCCGAATTGTTTCGTCCATTTCTTTTTCTTTAATAAGCGATACAAAATATGATACAACGCCGAAAAGACAAAAGATAACGAGAATCCTACATACGACAGGATCGCAAAAGTTACATGGATGAATAACAACTCTGATATCAGTGTTTCCCCAACAGGTGAGCGTTCAATCTGAACAGGTGAAAATGTATGAATGGTCATAAAAATAAAACCGATGACATTCAGGAAAAACACGGGAACCATCACACGGTATATAAGATGAAGTCCGATGGATAACGAGATTAATAACCAGGCATAAAAATAAATGCCTTCAAACAAAGTCAATATCGGAAACCTTTTCGTCTCAACAATATATAGGACTAAAAAAACCGTTTGCAATAGCCACACAATGCTGAGTAGCCAAAACGCAATGCGGTGAGCTTTTGAATCTTTATCTAAATAATCAATGAAGTAAAATACAAGACTGATTGCGTAGAGGATAACCATACCTTCATGCAGCCTTGTCATGGTCAAATCCGCCACTACCTTACCCCTTTTCCCTCAGAAATAAAAAGCGTTTTCGCATGTATAGTTTACCATACAGATACGAAAACGCCCCCTAACATGAATTAATATGAATACCCTGGATTAACTGCTATCTTTTTTTCTTCAACAACTTCTAGCTGTTGTTTGACAGCCATCATTTGACGTTGTTTTTCTTGCTGAACCTCTTCTACAATACCAAATATCTGTTGGAATAATTGCAGTTGTTCATGTGAATTTGATGAAACTGCAAGTTCTTTCGCCTGCAGGATTGGATCTTTTAACAATTGATTGATAATTGATTTAGTATGTTTGCTTAATATCTTACGTTCTCGATCCGTCAGTTCAGGCATTTTGTTTTCAATGCTGACCATAGTCTCTGCTTGTATTTGCATCGCTTTTTGACGAAGTGCCGAGATGATAGGAACGACTCCCAATGTACCGAGCCAATTGTTGAACTGGACAAGTTCCTGTTCAATCATCAACATGATGTCATTAGCAGCAAGTTGTCGTTCCGCTAAGTTCGCTTCCACAATGCCTTGCAAATCATCTATATCATATAGGAACACATTTGGAAGCTCACCAATGCGCGGATCCAAATCACGTGGCACTGCGATATCCACCATGAATAGTGGCTTTCCTTTACGAATGCGCTCCACAAATTGCATCAATTCCAAGTCAATAACGTATTCAGTTGAACCTGTTGAACTAATTAATATGTCAGCTTCAAGCAATGCACATTGAAGTTCTTGCATCGATTTCGCCTGACCATCAAATTTCTCTGCAAGTAATTGAGCTTTCTCGAAGGTGCGGTTGATGACTGTGATTTTCTCTGCTCCACTTCCGTGAAGGTTCTTAATCGCCAGTTCACCCATTTTCCCTGCCCCTAAAATAACAACATGCTTTTGCTTCAATGAACCGAAAATTTTCTTTCCTAGTTCAACTGCAGCATAAGAAACAGAAACCGCGTTCTCACCGATTGCTGTTTCAGCATGTGCACGCTTCGCAAGAGTAATCGCTTGTTTGAACAATTGGTTGAATACTGTTCCAGTTGTCCCCCGTTCTTGGGCATCCAAGAAACTTTTGCGTACTTGTCCAAGAATTTGTGTTTCTCCAAGTACCATTGAATCGATCGAAGCAGTTACTCGGAATAGATGCTCCATCGCCCCATCATTTTCATAAATGAATAGGTACGACGAAAACGATTCAATCGGTAACTTGAACCATGTCGCAAGGAATTGCTTTATATAATAACGTCCGGTATGTAACTGATCGACAATCGCATAGATTTCGGTACGGTTACATGTAGAGACAATCACGTTTTCCAATATGCTTTTCTGCTCTTGCAGTGCTTGCATCGCCTGCGGTAAATCGGACTCAACGAAGGACAATCGTTCGCGAATCTCTACCGGCGCTGTACGATAATTAACACCCACTACGATGGTATGCATGGCTTCATGACACCTTTCACGTTCTATTTCACGCCTTTTATTATAGCATAACGTTTTTAAAAACAAGGTTTTAAATGTGAACAAGCTATGAAATCAAGGCTGATTGGTAAGCTACTTTATAATAATTATAATGTAAGTGTATCAAAACGTCTGAACGCATACAATCGTTTTGCTTGTATGCGGAATTGTCTGTTAATGGTATTGCGAATTGGCGTGATTGTTGCTCCAGGTTGACAATATCGCGTGCCAGGTTGACAGTTTGCGGTTCCAAGTAGACAGAAACGACTTCCAGGTAGACAGTTTACCATTCCAGGTTGCACAAAATCCCCACAACCTTTATATTACCTCTGACAAGAACTTCAATCCTCCAGATTCACAAATCATTAAAAAAACTCCCTAAAAAGCATTAGGCTTCTTAGAGAGTGTAACCGTTCTATTCTATTTCTAGTACCATACGACGTTTGATTTCTGCCCATGCCGCATCAAATCCAAGACCCGTTTCCGAAGAAAACAGAATCATCGTATCATGCGCTTCCATATCAAGTTCGTCACGAACCATTTTCTTATGCTTCTCCCATTTGCCTTTCGGGATTTTATCCGCTTTTGTGGCAATGACGATACAAGGAATGTTGTGATACTTCAGGAAATCATACATCATGCAATCATCATCGGATGGTGGATGACGAAGATCCACAATCTGGATAACGGCTTTCAGCACGTCACGACTCGTAATATACGTTTCGATCATTTTACCCCAAGCTTCACGTTCGCTTTTCGAAACTTTTGCATAGCCGTATCCAGGAACATCAACGAAAAACAATTGTTCTTCAATTTTATAGAAGTTCAATGTTTGCGTTTTCCCCGGTTTTGAAGAAATACGTGCCATACTCTTTCGGCCTATCATTTTATTAATAAATGAAGATTTTCCTACATTTGAACGACCAGCAAGAGCAAACTCCGGAAAACCATCTTCCGGATATTGCTCTGGTCGTACTGCACTGATTACTAATTCCACGTTATGCACTTTCATTTCACGCCGCCTCCTTCTAGTGCTATTTCCAGCACTTCGTCAGCATGCGAGACAAATTTGAATGTTAAGTCCTCGCGCACACTTCCCGGTATATCTTCTATATCTCGTTCATTTTCTTTCGGTAAAATAATCGTTGTTAATCCTGCACGGTGAGCGCTTAACGTTTTTTCTTTAACTCCACCGATTGGCAACACGCGACCACGTAATGTGATTTCACCAGTCATGCCCACTTCACGTCGAATAGGACGTTTTGACAAAGCCGATACAAGCGCCGTTGCAATGGTAATTCCGGCAGAAGGTCCGTCTTTCGGAACCGCCCCTTCAGGCACGTGAATATGAATATCATGCGATTCATGGAAATTCGCATCCAGTCCTAATACTTCGGTTTTCGATCGAACGAATGACAAGGCTGTCTGAGCAGACTCTTTCATGACATCGCCCAATTTACCAGTCAAAATCAGCTTTCCTTTACCAGGTGAAAGAGATACTTCAATTTGAAGTGTGTCTCCACCAACAGTGGTATAGGCCAAGCCCGTCGCAACACCTACCTGGTTTTCTGTTTCGGCTTGTCCATAACGGAATTTATGTTTGCCGATTAGATCTTCCAAAGAAGAAGCTTTGATAACAATGCGTTTTTTATCAGTGGATACAACTTGTTTGGCAGCTTTACGGCAAATAGCAGCAATTTGGCGCTCAAGACTACGGACACCCGCTTCACGTGTGTAATAGCGAATCAAGTCAAGAATCGCATCGTCTTTAAGTTGCAGTTGCGATTTCGTCAAACCATGTTCTTTCAACTGTTTCGGCAATAAATGATTTTTTGCAATGGATTGCTTTTCCATCTCCGTATAGCCTGCAATAGAAATAATTTCCATGCGATCACGGAGTGGTCCTGGAATCGTGCTTAAATCATTAGCAGTTGCAACGAATAACACGTTTGATAAGTTATATGTTTCTTCAATGTAATGGTCGCTGAAATTGTGGTTCTGTTCCGGATCCAATACTTCAAGCATCGCTGAAGAAGGATCCCCACGGAAGTCATTTGACATTTTATCAATTTCATCCAACAAGAAGACCGGATTAATTTTTCCGGCTTTTTTCATCCCTTGAATGATGCGTCCAGGCATTGCACCTACATACGTGCGACGATGTCCACGAATTTCTGATTCATCTCGTACACCACCCAGTGAAATACGAACGAACTGACGTCCTAATGATTCTGCAATGGAACGGGCAAGCGAAGTTTTTCCGACACCTGGAGGTCCAGCCAGACAAAGAATCGGTCCGCGCAATGATTTGGTCAATTGACGAACAGCTAAATATTCAAGCACACGCTCTTTTACTGACTCCAGTCCATCGTGGTCACGATTTAAAATAGCTTCCGCTCGGTTGATATCCAATCGATCAGCTGTAGCATCCGTCCATGGAATGGCCACTAGCCAATCCAAATAGTTGCGAATGACGCCACTTTCAGCAGCTGCTGCCGGAAGTTTTTCATATCGGTCTAACTCTTTCAAAGCCACATTTAACGTAGATTCAGGCATTCCCGATTCATCGATTTTCTTACGAAGGTCAGCTACTTCTCCTGTTTTACCTTCTCGATCGCCAAGTTCCGTTTGAATCGCTTTCATTTGCTCACGCAAATAAAATTCTTTTTGTGTACGTTCCATCGCCTGTTTTACTCGTGCAGATATTTTCTTTTCCATATCCAACACTTCTTGTTCATTGTGCAAGCGATTGACTAACCATTCCAAGCGGTCTTTCACGTCGAAAATTTCAAGCACTTCTTGTTTCCCACTAACCTTCAGCGGCAAGTAAGACGCGATCATATCCGCCAAACGGCCTGGCTCTTCAATATCAGAGACTGTGTCATATGTTTCTGATGTTACTTTTTTCGAAATTTTAGAGTACTTTTCAAAATACTGAAGTAGCATGCGCATAAGGGCTTCATGTTCCGGCGTTTTCTCAGTATCATCCGGTGAAGCAGTAACGGTCACAGTTGCGTAGTTATCACCTTCCGTGTAACTAGCCCACGTTGCACGCTCCAAGCCTTCTACTAATACACGGATTGTGCCGTTTGGCAGTTTAATCATTTGATTCACATGAGCCAACGTTCCTATTCCGTTCAAATCCTCTTCTACTGGTTGTTCAACATTCATATCTTTTTGGGTTGCCAGAAAGACGATGTTATCAGTCAATAATGCCTGTTCCAATGCTGCAACAGAACGCTCACGACCTACATCAATATGTAACACCATCGTCGGAAATACTAACAAACCACGCAAAGGTAATAATGGAACGATTTTTTCTTCATTTTTCTTTGACATTTGGAAAGTCACCTCCGTCCAATTTTGTCCGATTTCTCCATAAATCAAACATATGGAAGAAAAAGCTGACATCCGAGCTGCGCGTAGCATACGCACGTTCGAAGCCAGCTTTTCATTCAGCTAAATTTACGCTGAAGTTTTTTCATCATTTTGATTCAGTACGCTACCGTCTTCCAAAACCAATCTCGGATTTGTAGAATCAGTAACCGTTTCTTTCGTAATAACACACTCTATAATATCTTCACGTGAAGGCAATTCATACATCACGTCCAACATTAATGATTCAATAATCGAACGAAGTCCACGTGCACCCGTTTTGCGTTCGATTGCCAATTTCGCAATTTCAACCAATGCATCATCTTCAAATGTCAATTTGACATTATCCAATTCAATCATTTTTTGGTATTGCTTCACTAAAGCATTTTTGGGTTCAGTTAAAATTTGAACAAGAGCGTTCTCGTCTAGCTGTTCCAAGCTTGCCAATACTGGCAGACGGCCAATGAATTCAGGAATCAATCCGAATTTCAACAAATCTTCAGGAATTAATTGTGATAATAATGAAGATTCTTCAGGATCTTTTTTGTTTGGATCTGAACCGAAACCGATTACTTTTTGTCCTAAACGACGTTTAATGATTTGATCAATTCCATCAAATGCTCCACCAACGATGAACAAGATGTTCGTTGTGTCGATTTGAATGAATTCCTGATGAGGATGCTTACGCCCACCTTGAGGAGGAACGCTTGCAACTGTGCCTTCTAAAATTTTCAGAAGTGCCTGTTGCACACCTTCACCTGAAACATCACGCGTGATGGATGGATTTTCGGATTTACGTGCTACTTTATCGATTTCATCGATATAAATAATACCTTTTTCCGCTTTTTCAACATCATAATCAGCCGATTGAATCAATTTCAGGAGAATGTTTTCTACATCTTCCCCAACATATCCAGCTTCAGTTAATGATGTTGCATCAGCAATCGCGAATGGCACATTCAGAATGCGCGCAAGTGTTTGAGCTAGTAACGTCTTACCACTACCAGTTGGTCCCAAAATAACGATATTTGATTTTGATAATTCCACATCATCGATTTTGCTGTCGGAATTGATGCGTTTGTAATGATTATAAACAGCTACAGCGAGTGATTTTTTTGCTCGCTCCTGACCAATTACATATTCATCAAGAATGGAAAGGATTTCTTTTGGTTTTGGAACTTCTTTAAACTCAGTTTCTTCTTCTGTACCGAGTTCTTCTTCCACGATTTCCGTACATAATTCAATACATTCATCGCAAATATATACACCAGGTCCTGCGACCAGTTTACGAACTTGTTCTTGGGATTTACCACAGAAGGAACACTTTAAATTCCCTTTTTCATCATTAAATTTGAACAAAATATTCACCCCTATTCAAGCCACAATCTTACAAGATTCTCCTACTAGAATCAACTAATAAGATTAATGAAAACTTAGATCATTATTTTTCATCGTTCACGTATCTTTTGGATCAATCACCAGACATTACCTATGTATGAGAGAAAACAAGGCACGGGCAATATGTCCGCGCCTTGTTTTAAAAAGCAGTGATAAAAATTATTCTGTAACTTTAGCGTTTTCAACTAAGAAGTCGATTGTTTTTTGCATACGGATATCGTTTTCAAGTGCGCCAGTACCACCAAGTGCTGTACGGATTTGTTCAGCAGTCATGTTGAATTGACCAGACATTTTTTCGATTTCAGCATTTACTTCTTCTTCAGAAGCTGTTAGGCCTTCTGCTTCAGCGATCGCTTCAAGTGTCAAGGAAACTTTCACACGCTTGTTAGCATCTTCAATCATTTGTGCACGAAGTGCGTTTTCATCTTGACCAGAGAATTGGTAGTAAAGGTCAAGGTTCATACCTTGTGATTGTAAACGTTGTGCGAAGTCATTTAACATACGATCTACTTCTGCATCGATCATTGCTTGAGGAATATCGATTGTTGCGTTTTCAGCAACTTTCTCAACTAACTCATCTTTGAATCCAGCTTCAGCCGCATTTTTCTTTTCTTCAATTGCTTGTACTTTTAATTTCGTACGAAGAGCATCGATACCTTCAATTTCGCTATCGATTTCTTTTGCGAAATCATCGTTTAATTCAGGAAGTTCTTTTCCTTTTACTTCTTTCACAGTTACTTTGAAAGTAGCTTCTTTACCAGCAAGTTCAGCTGCATGGTATTCTTCAGGGAAAGTAACAACTACATCTTTTTGTTCGCCAGCTTTTAAGCCAACCAATTGCTCTTCGAAACCTGGAATGAATGATCCAGAACCAATTTCAAGTGCGTGGTCTTCACCAGCGCCGCCTTCAAATGCTTCTTCTCCAAGGAATCCTTCGAAATCGATAACAGCTGTATCGCCTTCAACGATTGCTTCGTCTTCTTTAACAACTAGCTCAGCCAAACGTGTTTGTTGTTCTTTTAATTGAGCTTCGATGTCTTCATCAGTTACATTTGAGTCTTGTTTAGAAACTTCAATGCCTTTGTAATCTCCAAGAGTTACTTCAGGACGTACTGTAACAGTAGCTTTGAAAATCAAGTTTTCACCTTGCTCCATTTTTTCGATGTCGATTTCCGGACGATCAACAGGATCGATTCCAGCTTCTTCAACAGCTGTAGCATATGCATCAGGTAGAATGAAATCTAAAGCATCTTGGTATAAAGACTCAGCACCAAAACGTTGTTCGAACATTTTACGTGGCATTTTCCCTTTACGGAAACCTGGTACGTTGATTTCTTTAACAACCTTTTTGAAAGCTTTATCTAAACCTTCATTAACTTTTGCTGCTTCTACTTCTACAGTTAGAATACCTGTGTTACCTTCTTGTTTTTCCCATTTCACTGACATATATTCAACCTCCATCATTAATTTCAATTGTTTAGTATCATTCTTATCTATGATTTTGACAACCATTCTAGTATAGCATAACCGCCGATACTTTCAACTTTTTTCACATGTTCCGCATTTCGAAGAGGACATCAATCCTAACGAGCAAGTCATACAACTTCCCTTCGCAAGTCACTTCTTCCCCTAACATGCCTCCTACGTAATTTATATAAGCTTCAGCCACTTCTTGCTCATCGAACGAAAACCATTCAAATGGATACGTTGCAAATGAGTGACGAATGATTAAATCATGAACCATTTCCAATTTGGTTGGATTTTGAATGAGGTCATCTTCCGTCATGTTTAGGACAGCTTCGACCATCGGTGTTTGGGAAGGGTCTAACAGCTCTTTAGGGATAATATCAGTTCCATAACCGAACTTTTCAATGGTTATGTTCCGATCTATTCTTTTGTGTACCATCAATAATAGGGCGAAGGATTTCGTTATGGGTGATATTAGGTCATCTTCAATAATGGTCACCAGTTCATTTTCTATTGGCGTCAGATCTTCCCCTTCCAGTTCAACCAATAGTTGCTGTTGCTTATCTTCTGGGAAACGAGAAAATGTTTCGTATTGAAATAAGCTTGCATCAATTTGATTGTTATGAGGAACATCTTCCAATATCCGATCACTTTTTTGTTTGGCCACGCGTTCATTCAATGTGAGAAGTTGTTCAAATTTATCTATTTTATCTTCAGAAACAACGCCTTCTTCAAGCAATGATTCCAAAATTTCTTTTACCTCACCGAACTGGCGGAGCTCCATCAGGATCGTTACATACAACTCCATCGTTTCAAAGTAATAGGTAGGACCTAATTTCAAAAGTTCCTCACAAACTGTCTTAGCCTCAGTGAATTCCCGAATTTCATACAATGAATATGCATAGACACCTAGTGTTTGTTCATCAGCTTCTATGTATGTCAGGGCCTGTCTAATTGAATCCACCGCTAAATCATATTGAAAATCTTCAGCATGTTTCAGTCCTTCGGATATGAGTCTGTCCACCATGCCCGGAAAGACAATGATGTTTTCTTTTTTTTGAAGTTTTCCGTACTTTTTTCGCAATGTGGATTCCGCCTTTCTCTTGCGTTTATAGTAGCACAAATTGAAAAAAGGATGCGCTTCTCAGCACATCCTTTCTTCATTAATTGTATTCTTCTTGGAGTAAAAAGCTCAATTAGTGATTAAAAACCGAATTCAGCTTGTTGTTCACTAGTAATATCTTCATACGTGTCTTCGTCATAGCTTGAGCTGATAATGAACTTCAATGATTTCAATTCATCAACATTGCTGGTGGTAAAAACTCCGATTGTTCCTTCATGTTTGGTCTTACCATAAAAAGTACTGTCAAAGCCATTTTCTTCCCAAATGAAGTCATTACCCATTGCATCCAGTTGCTCGCCTGTATTCGTAACGATTGTACTGATTCCGTTCCATCCAATATTTTTATCAGATGTATTTTCAGCTGTATAATTTATTTGAATATAATTAAGTTTCTCTGGCAATTCCGAAGCATTCATGAATTGGAGTAAATAGTCTGTGTTATCAGGATGAATATCTGTTAGTTGGATGACTTTCATGTTTGTCACAACAACTTTTACAGGTGCTATGTCCACACTTTGATTGACCTCTTTAATTTTCAGCAATTCTACAGAAGTTCCATCCTCTTCCTTCACTTTTTGCCCAACCTCTGTTAAAAGTACTCGGCCATTTTCATCCGTTACCGGTTCGCTGACTTCTTCTTTTTTATTGGAAACTTCTTTCTGTTCCGCTTTTGAAGGATTGACTTCTTTAGCAGTTGTTTGATCTTCACTGCACCCCACTAAAACTCCGGTGACAAGCAAAATTAATGGAAGCAATGCTTTTAATGTTTTTTTCACGCTATGTACTCTCCCTGGTTCAAAAATGTAAAATTATAGTGATTTCTTATAATCTTCAAAATTCATATTAAAAGACTGTAATATAATTGTAAAGATATTTTAATATAGTAATTACTTCCTCTAAACACTATAAAAGGGAAATTTACATGTAGAAGAAAATAGAAAAAGAGTGCGCATTAATGCACACCCCTTCACAATTTTCAAACTAGATTTCAAACTGGAATCGTAATTGTGAAAGTAGTTCCTTTACCTTTTTTACTTTCAACACCAATTTTACCTTTAACTTTACAGATCGTTCCATACACCATCAACATGCCAAGGCCAGTACCTTCTTTTTTTGTTGAGTAATAAGGTTTGCCCAAATTCTTTATTTCATCCTTCGTCATTCCAATGCCACTATCTTTAACGGTTAAGATAATGTTTTGATCGAAATCACAGACCTCAATTGTCAAAATCCCACCGTTTTYTTTCATTGCTTCTATTCCATTTTTTAATAAATTCAAAAGACACTGTTGCATTTGATTTTTATCGTATTTCAACTTCAGTGTATTTGTAAAATGACATTCAATTTCAACACGATTCATTTTAGCATAAGGCATTAGAATATTTTTCACGTACCTAAATTCTTCTTCCAAATTGGCATACACCATGTTTTCAGATTGCGGTTTCGCAAATGCTAGAAAATCACTCACAATTTGTTCGGCACGTTCCAATTCTTTCAACGAATAATCGATGTACATTTTTTCATCTACCGATACATTCTTTGATTCCTTCAATAGCTGCAAGAAACCATTGGTCACAGTCAGAGGGTTTCTAATCTCATGCGACACACTTGCCGTAAGCTCACTCATCACATGAAGCCGTTCTGCGTGAAGGAAATTTTCGCGGCTCTTAATATTATCGAGTGCTTTTTCGATCATCAACATAATCAGGATAATGACAACAACATGAGTGGTAAGGGAATAAAATGCCAGCAACCAGAACTCCTGTGTTAATACATCAAAAAATGTACTGAGTGTCGTTAAGTAAAATCCCATCGTGAATATCGCTGCCGAAACACCAATAAGTAAACGTTTTTGCGTGTTTACTCGAAGAAATATTTTACTCAAAAAAGGCACAATCATGAAAATGGAGGATGAAAATAAAAGGGATTGAATTGTTCCCTCCCCACCAATCATAAAACGATAAACGTTCAAGACGATAAAAAGAGGCAGAACCTTCCAATAACCTCCATATAACGCAACGATAATAAACGGGATATACCGCAAATCAAAAATAAAACCAATATCCAGATGAATCGGATAAACCATACATAAAATCATCGAAATCGTGGCAAAGGCAATGAGAAATACAATATTATAAAAATGTTTGCGATTATCAAAGAAAATCACGAACAATAGTAGAGGGAAAATTAAAAATAAGATATTTAACAACAACGTTTCTAACACTGAATTTCCTCCTTTCCATGGAACTAAAGTTCTTCTAGGGAGAATTATACTTCTTCCGCAACAGACATTTCCAATATGTCGAATTTTGTAATAAAAAAACCTTCTTTACCAAAGTGAAGTCACATGCGTTATGTGATCAATTCACTTTTAGATAAAGAAGGATTTATTCTTGTCTGGTTTTTTCTAAAAATATTGTCGGAATTGATAAGTAATCATCTGCGTAATGTATATTCTTACACTGCTTATTAAGTGATTTGTTTATTCTAATATTTACAGTGCTGTTAAATTTTTTCGGATCAAAATAATAACACCTGTCTGTATCTGGACAGTAAACACAATACAAGTCTATTTGATTTTTATCAACTGGATTTTCGCAATACCCTTTAGAAGTACTATAAGACGAACTAAATCTTACAAATAGAAAGCCTTTAGAGTTTACACTTCTATATTTGACCTGAATTCGAATGAAGTCTCCATCTTTATAAGCAACAAGATCAAATGGAGTATGTTCTGATAATGGAGTAAGAATCAAATAACCTTTTGAACATAAGTCCGCTTGCGCTTTAAGTACACCTAAATCCCCTTTGTTTTTTGTATGATGCTCCATAACACACCACCTCAAAGTTTTTAGTTTACCTATTGTTAGTCATATTTCTAAGGACAACCATTGACTACGAGTTGCTATAGGATTTAACGAGAAGCCCTATTTTCTGAACAATTTGGACATTTTTTCTGGTTACTACCTTTAAATTTAGTAAAAGTTTTTTCAAAATTATTTCCACATGAACATTTAAATAGTAATTTTTGAGAGTATCCTAC
>NZ_JBFUIO010000045.1:0-21108 GCF_056401835.1 Paenisporosarcina sp. P4_D4
CTGAGGGAATTGTGCGTAAAAGATGAATTTTAGATAAGTAGTCGCGAATTATAGATAGCGGCTATCGAGACAAAGATATCCATCTACGAAATCGAGATATCTTCCATTGAATTCTTGATATGCACTCATGAATTCCAGATATCACAATAAATGCGTTATTAGTGGTGCCAGTTAACCACCCAACTGGCAATTTTTTTGTAAGTGACACCTTGAGTTACTAACAGAAAAGTGGCAGGCGCAAGCCACCAAATACATGTCTGAGGGAATTGTGCGTAAAAGATGAATTTTAGGTAAGTAGTCGCGAATTCCAGATAACGACTATCGACACAAAGATATTCATCCACGAAATCGAGATATCCTCCATTGAAATCTTGATATCCACTCACGAATTCCAGATATCACAATAAATGCGATATTAGTGGTGCCAGTTGACCACTCAACTGGCAATTTTTCTGTTAGTGGCACCTTGAGGTACTAACAGAAAAGTGGCAGGCGCCAGCCGTCAGCCACCAAATACAGGTCTGAGGGAATTGTGCGTAAAAGATGAATTTTAGATAAGTAGTCGCGAATTATAGATAGCGGCTATCGAGACAAAGATATCCATCTACGAAATCGAGATATCTTCCATTGAATTCTTGATATGCACTCATGAATTCCAGATATCACAATAAATGCGTTATTAGTGGTGCCAGTTAACCACCCAACTGGCAATTTTTTTGTAAGTGACACCTTGAGATACTAACAGAAAAGTGGCAGGCGCGAGCCGTCAGCCACCAAATACAGGTCTGAGGAATTGTGCGTAAAAGATGAATTTTAGATAAGTAGTCGCGAATTATAGATAACGACTATCGAAATGAAGATATCCAAATATGAAATCGAGATATCTCAGTATGAATACTCGATATCTACCAGCGAATTCTAGATATCCACGCAAATTCGCTACCCTACTCATGAATTTGCTATAACAATCATTGAATTCGTGAAAACTTATCTAGTTTCCAGTTATTGTTTATAATTGTAAAAAATAAAGAACCCCCGCTCTACCCTTGGTAAATCAACATTCCCGCATCATCTTCAAAATATAGAATCCCCATTAATTAATAAAAATGAGCACAAAGAAATACCAAAATTATTACTTGTGAAACCAAAAGACCTATTATCAATTAAAATTGATAGATTCATATAACCTATGAACGTTTCAAGAAGGAGTAACTATATATCTAAAAATCTCCAAATTACAAAAAATGTAATCATTTTAGTAATTATGGTAAATAAAATAAGGTTTTCAAGGTTCTTAATATATGTTAAATTTCAAATTGTTAATTAATTCGACAAGATTGTCACGTTTCTGAAATATTTGTCAGAAATAGAAGAAACATAATTAGGGAGGAAACTAGATTGAGTATGAAAAAGAAAAGCATGTTTATTGCACTTGCAACCACATTGGCACTTAGCACTGCATCTTTCGGTGCGCCGGCTCCAACAGCAGCGACACAATTAGCAAAACAAATTCCGACGCTTAACTTGCAAAAACCAGCGTTGAAAATACCAGAACGTTTAGCGGTTCCTCAGAACCCAAGCGAAAAAGTTCGCATTATCGTGGAACTTGAAAAAGCACCGGCAATTGAAACTGCTACAAAGAAAGGCAAGCTCTACAAAGACCTTCCGAAGTCGGAACGTAAAAATGTAGAAGCAGCAATCAAAGCAGATCAAAAGAAAGTAAAAGATAAAGTAAAAGGTAAAGCCAAAAATGTTAAATTTAAAGAAGAGTTTAATGCAGTCTTCAATGGTTTCTCTGCTGAAGTAGAAGCGGGCGACGTTGCGGGCATCGCACAAACGGAAGGCGTAAAAGCCATCTATGAAACAAACGAATATACAAGACCAAGTGAAGAACCGAATATGGTTCATTCCAAAGAATTGGTTCAAGCTCAACTTGCATGGGAAAAATATTCGTTCAAAGGTGAAGGCATGGTCGTGGGTGTCATCGATACAGGTATCGACCCAAGCCACCGCGACATGGTTCTTTCTACAGAAACGGATGAAGACATTACGGCAGATGAAGTAAATGGATTGTTAGCTGGTGGAGAAATCGAGCCAGGTAAATACTTCACTGATAAAGTTCCTTATGGCTATAACTACATGGACGGCAACCAGGAAATCCGTGATTTAGGTCCGGATGCATCCATGCACGGTATGCACGTTTCAGGAACAGTTGGCGCAAACGGTGACGAAGAAAACGGTGGAATTAAAGGGGTAGCCCCTGAAGCTCAATTATTAGCACTTAAAGTGTTTGGGAACGATCCATTATACCCATCAACGTTTGGAGACATTTACGTAAAAGCGATGGACGATGCAATTAAACTTGGAGCAGACGTAATTAACATGTCACTTGGTTCGACTGCAGGATATGTCGATAACACAAGCCCAGAACAGCAAGCAGTTTCACGTGCACAAGATAACGGTTTATTAGTAGCCATTTCCGCTGGTAACTCGGATATGTTTGGGTCAGGTACATTCTACCCAATGGCGAATAACCAAGATTACGGTTTGACTGGTTCACCTTCTGTTTCTGAAGATTCATTTGGTGTAGCATCATTTGAAAATAACATGATCACAGCATCTAGTTTCAAATATGAAGTTAATGGAACAGAAGCAGGACGTTCATTATTCCTGCTTGCAAATGACCAAGATCCTAACGACCTACCGGAAGATCAATATGAAATCGAATTTGCAGGTTTTGGTACAGTTGCCGACTTCTCTGGTAAAGACTTAACAGGCAAATTCGCACTTGTATCTCGCGGAGGAATTTCATTCGTTGAAAAAGCACTGAATGCACAAGCTGCGGGCGCTGAAGGAATCATTGTTTACAATAATGCTGCAGGTACTATCAATATGGCATCTGATCCAGCCATCAAGATTCCGTTCATGTCCACACTTCAAGCAGATGGACTGGCAATGAAAGCTAGTCTTGATGCAGGGCAAGTCGTAAATGTCGGGTTTGACGGAAAATATATCGATGCACCAAGTCCAACTGCAGGCAAAATGAGTTCATTCACGTCTTGGGGTCCTACACCAAACTTGGACTTCAAACCGGAAATCACGGCTCCAGGTGGAAATATCTTCTCGACCTTAAACAATGATTCTTATGGTTTGATGAGCGGTACATCAATGGCAGCTCCACACGTAGCGGGCGGTACTGCTCTAGTGATGGAACGAGTGAATAAAGAGTTCGGACTAACTGGTGCAGAGCGCGTGCAGTTTGCGAAAAACTTGATGATGAACACAGCTAAACCAGTAGTTTTTGCTGAATACGATGGTATGAAAGAATATGTATCACCACGTCGTCAAGGGGCTGGCATCATGCAGCTTGCAAACGCTTTGGAAACAGATGTAATGGTAACAAACAAAGCAACAGGCGAAGCGAAAGTAGCCTTGAAAGAAATCAAAGATGGCAAATTCAAATTCACATTGAAGGCGAAAAACTTCTCAGATGAAGCGAAAAAATTCAATGTTGATGTTCAACTTCAAACTGACCATGCATTGAAAACTTCTGGATATGACGTAGTTGTACCGAACATTGCAGGTTCAAATATCGTG
Organism: Paenisporosarcina sp. P4_D4; assembly: GCF_056401835.1. NCBI lineage: Bacteria > Bacillati > Bacillota > Bacilli > Caryophanales > Caryophanaceae > Paenisporosarcina > Paenisporosarcina sp. P4_D4. Next base: position 3,598 of record NZ_JBFUIO010000045.1, read on the forward strand.
ACGGATTTAGTGGATGTTCAAGCCCCTAAAACTGTAGAAATCGCTGCAAATGGCGAAGCAGAAATTCAAGTATCTGTCGATGCTTCATTATTGAAAGACACGGCAGGTTTCGAAACATTCGTTAACGGATTCTTCATTGACGGTTTCGTAACATTAAATGACCCGAACGAAGAAACATCAGGAAATGTACCTTTAACAGTTCCGTTCTTTGGCTACAACGGTTCATGGGATGATGCATCAATTTTTGACGGCAGTGCTTGGGAATCATCTACTTACTGGGGCTACCAAGGTTTGGTGGATGAAGTAGGGAACTATATTAAAGGACCATCATTAGGTGAGAACTTCGATCCTTCGAAATTTGCATTCTCTCCAAATGGCGATGGTAACATCGATTCAGCCACTCCAGTTTACTCGTTGATACGCAATGCGAAAAACCTGGAAGTCAACGTATTGGATGCCAACGGTAAAAAAGTTCGCACAATCCGTACGGAAACGAACATGACGAAAAACTATATTGATTCAGCTACAAACCCTGCGTACAAGTTAAATTCAGCTAATGCATGGGACGGCATGATTAATGGAAAACTCGCTGCAGATGGCCAGTACTTCATTCAAGTGCGTGGTGTAATTGATTTCGAGGGTGCAGAATGGCAGTCTGTTGAGTTCCCGATTTATGTGGATACGAAAGCACCTGAAGCTAAATATAAATTCGATCAAAAGAAAAACATCATTTCGACAAACACACTCCAAGATGCTGGAATTGGTCTTGATCGAGTAGAAGTATATGTAAACGGTGTTGAACGTGAAGAACTTGCAGAACTTGCAAAAGAATATGAAGTTAAAAATGTGAAAAAAGGCGACAAAGTCACACTTAAAGTTTGGGATATTGCTGGGAACGTAAAAGAACAAACCTTTGCAATCAAAACAACAAGTGCTGATTATAAAGAAGACGGGGAAGAACCAGGCGAAGAACCAGGCGAAGAACCAGGAACAACACCTGGTGACGGCGGGTCTGATGACGATACGTCAGCACCGAACGAGCCTGAAACAATTGAACCGGTAATCTTCATCAATACACCTAGTTTCTTCAGCAACCATAAAACATCACAAGTAGTGGTGGCAGGTTCTGTTGAAGACGATTCCAACATCGCTTCATTGAAAGTAAATGGACAAACGCCGACATCATTTGACGGCAAAAACTTTACACACACACTGACACTGGCTGACGGTGTGCAACAAGTCAATGTGGAAGCAATCGACGAGTTCGGAAATGATATGGGCATCACACGCCGCATTTTCGTGGACACGACAAAACCAACAGTAGCAGCGGTAAAAGTACCTAAAACGGTAAAATCGAACGAAGCAAACCCGATCATCCAAGTAAAAGTCGGCGACAACTTCGATGAAATCCGTCTATATGTAAACGACAGTGAAGTATTCTACAAACCAATTTCAGAACCATACGCAATGAACGGCTACAGCCAAACAGTTGATGTGGAACTTCCATTGGTAAAAGGCAACAACACGTTCGAGTTGAAAGTAGTGGACTTGGTTGGCCATGAAGCAACCCAAACAATCAAAGTTTCAAAACAAAAAAAATAACCGAATTAGCTACAAAACCCTTTCCCTTTAAATAGGAGAAAGGGTTTTGTGTTTTATTGTACGTAAAAGGTGAATTTTAGATAAACAGAAATGAATTATAGATATATGCTCACGAAATGGAGATATCCACCCGCGAAATCGAGATATCCATCACCCAATTCTCGATATCCACCTACGAAATCGAGATATCCCCGCCAACCCGCTATAACTTTACCCGAAATCGCCATAACCCCCACCGGCCGTTGGGAAAATACAACCAAATTCTCAATAACTAGAATACTCTCACAAGAAATTTGCTATGATAGAAAAAAACCTATTTTCAAAGGAGCGGTTGCAGATGCAAAAACCTATGCATACTTTTGAACAATACTTCCTGATGAATACCGATGACGTCATTCAATATGTGAAAGCCAAAATAGAGTCATTCCAAAATGCACAACAGATTACTTGCAAAGAAATTGGTGACGGCAACTTGAACTATGTGTACCGCGTCGTCAACGAGGAAACGAAAGAATCAGTTRTCGTCAAACAAGCGGGTACGACTGCGCGCATTTCAGATGAATTCGTCCTGTCGACTAGCCGTAACAAAATCGAGACCGAAGCACTTCAACTGCAACATACGCTGGCACCTGGACTGGTTCCTGAAATTTATCTGTTGGATGAAACGATGAGCTGTTGCGTCATGGAGGACTTGTCGCATCTGACAATCATGCGCACTGCGCTGACAAATTTCGAGACGTTCCCTCATTTCGCGGAACATATCACCGACTTCCTCGTGAACACATTGCTGCGCACAAGTGACGTTGTCCTGAACCATAAAGATAAGAAAGAACTGGTCGCAAAATTCACGAACCCAGAGCTTTGTGAAATTTCGGAAGACCTCGTGTTCACGGAGCCATTCCACAACAACTTTAACCGCAACGAAGTGACACCGGGGAATGAACAATTTGTCCAGACGCACCTTTACGAAAACGAAGTGCTTCACTTGGAAGTAGCGAAATTGAAGTTCCAGTTTATGAACAACAGTCAATCACTCATTCATGGCGACCTACATACGGGCTCGATTTTCATCAATCAAAATGACACGAAAGTCATCGATCCCGAGTTCGCATTCTTCGGACCTATGGGCTACGATATCGGTAACGTCATGGCCAACCTGATTTTTGCATTCGCTCGCGGTGATGCATACCAAAACAAAGAATTCACGGTATGGGTAGAAAATACATTATTCGACGTAATGGACTTATTCGACACGAAATTCCGCATTGCTTGGGACGACCACGCAACGGAACTCGTTGCTAAAAACGTAGATTTCAAAGAACATTACTTACAAAACATCCTGAAAGACACAGCTGGCATGGCAGGTCTTGAACTAGCACGCCGCATCGTGGGCTTAGCGAAAGTGAAAGACATCACCACCATCGAACCGATCGAAAACCGTCTGAAAGCAGAAAGACTCTGCTTGCGTGTCGCAGTGGAACTAATCCTTAACCCGTCAGAATTCCAAACAGGCGGACAATACTTAACAGCGCTACAAAACGCACTACAGGAGGAAAACAAATGACTGAAGCACTGAACCCGATAGAATGGAAAAACGATGCACTTGTCTTGCTTGACCAAACCAAGCTTCCTAACGACATTGTCTACGAAGAATTCACAACTGTCGAAAGCGTCTGGGATGCCATCGTCACGATGAAAGTTCGCGGTGCCCCAGCGATTGGCGTTGCCGCAGCATACGGCGTTTACTTGGCTGTTCGCAATTCCGAAACCGATTTGGTGAAAGTAGTACAGAAAAGCGCAGAGTATTTGGCTACGTCCAGACCGACTGCAGTCAACTTGTTCTGGGCTCTTGACCGCATGACAGCAGTCAAAGCGCCGGACGCTACTTACAAAGAAGCTTTATTAGCGGAAGCAATAGCCATTCATAAAGAAGATGAAGAAATCAACCGCACCATCGGCGAAAACCTATTAACGTTACTAACTGACGGCATAGGCATCCTGACACATTGTAACGCGGGTGCTCTAGCAACTTCGAAATACGGAACAGCCACTGCACCCATGTATCTGGCAAAAGAAAAAGGCTGGGATTTCAAAGTGTACGCTGACGAAACACGCCCTCGTCTACAAGGATCTACATTGACGGCACTGGAACTGAGCAGAGCGGGAATCGATGTAACGGTCATTACGGATAATATGGCCGCTATGGTTATGTCACAAGGCAAAGTACAAGCTGTTATCGTCGGTTGCGACCGAGTAGCTGCAAACGGTGATACGGCCAATAAAATCGGTACACTTGGAGTGTCCATTTTAGCAAAACACTACAACATTCCGTTTTACGTGGCAGCACCAACACCAACCATTGACCTAAATACACCAACGGGCACGCAAATTCCGATTGAGGAAAGACATAAATCCGAAGTCATCGAAGGCTTTGGCAGACTGACGGCACCGGCAGATGTTAATGTGTACAACCCCGCATTCGACGTCACACCACACGAACACATCACGGCCATAGTCACTGAAAAAGGAATTGTTCGTGCACCTTACGAAGAAAACCTGAAAAAACTATTTCGCTAAACATAGTAGATATACACCATGAATGGAGGAACAACCTATGTTTATGAAAGAACGCAATGAAATTGTCGATTATTGTAAGTTATTGAGAACACGAGGCCTAACCAAAGGGACGGGGGGCAATATTTCCATCTTCGACCGTGAATCCGGCCATATGATCATCAGTCCGAGCGGCATCGATTACGACATCATGACAGCTGAAGATGTAGTCGTATGTAATCTGCAAGGGAAAGTCATCGCTGGCGATAAAAAGCCATCAAGCGAATTCCCGATGCACGCGATTTTCTATCAACAACGTACAGACATAGATGCAATCGTCCATACTCATTCCATGCACGCCACCGTGCTTGCATCACTAAGATGGAATTTGCCAGCAGTGTCATATTTGGTTGCTTATGCAGGAAAAGACGTACGCTGTGCGGAGTATGCGAGTTTTGGTACATCAGAACTTGCGACCAATGCCTTCGAAGGGATGAAAGATCGACAAGCTGTCTTTCTGGCTAATCACGGGCTATTGGCAGGTGCGAACAATATTGCTACCTCATTCGCCATCGCGGAAGAAATCGAATTTTGCTGCGAAGTGTATTTGAAAGCAAAGGCCGTGGGGGAACCAGTCATTCTAGACGATAACGAAATGGCTCATATGGCGGAGAAATTCAAGTCATACGGGCAAAAATAGTAGATTCACCTGAACAAAGGGGATTTGAAAATGGTAGATTTATAACCTGTCACACAGCAGGTAGCAAATTCGATCCGAAAGCAAATGCAACGCGTGCTGAAGTAGCAGTCATGCTATACCGCGCACTGGATATACTGAACGAGTTATAAGGTTTAATACTCACTGCTAGAATAATACTCACAGCTAATGACCTCTTCCTATCAATGGGGAGAGGTCATTTTTATTTTGTTTAAGCAGTTATTAATCGCGATTTTGTTATAAACATCCCCGATTTTGTCGAAATGGCTCTAAATTCAATAACTAACTTCCAAACTCCGACAATCTCGATGTCATAAATCGACATTAATTTACATTTTTGAAATACAAAAGTAATATAAAAACACTCTAAATAAGTAACTATTAATCTATTATTATGGTAAAATTTACCCTGTTGCCTTTTATGGGTAACGATGTTTGAATCTTCAGACATAAAAAAGGAGGGGAACTTTAGCAACTATTGAGACATAAAATCATTTAGGGGGAATTGAGAATTGAAAAAAAACAAGTTGAATAAGTTCTTCAGTAGCATTCTTGCAATGTTTATGGTTCTTTCATTGTTGACGCCAATGTCGGCATCGGCAAACACGAAACAGCTGAAACCATTTAAGCAGAATGTTCAAACTGAAACGCAGTTAGAATTAAAAGCAGCTATTGCAGAGCAAATGGACGTCTTAGAGGGCGGACCAAGACTTCACAAAAATTTATTAGGTGTTTCAGGCGATAAAGAAGTAGCGGTTATTGTTCATTTGTCTGAGGAACCTGTAGCCCTGAAACAGGGAATTAACGAATTGGCTGGGAAAAAGTTCACGAACGCTCAAGCGGCTAAAGTGAAGGCGAACGTAGATGCGCAACAGTCCCTCGTTAAGAAACAAATGAGTTCGAAAGGCATTTCAGTCAAGCAAGGCTATACATTCAATACAGTGTTGAACGGTTTTGCGGCAACTGTAAAAGCGAATGACCTTAAAAAATTGCTTTCAATTCCAGGCGTTACTTTAGTAGAACCGGATGTAACGGTTTATGCATTGGGAGACAAGCAATCAACTGCAACGAAGTCAACATCTAATCTTGATAAGGATGGCAAGATGGAAGCGGCAATGAATACGAGCCTTTCATTCTTAGGAATTAAAAAGTTATGGGACGAAGGATATAAAGGGGAAGGCATTAAAGTAGCTGTACTTGATACAGGTATTGACAAAGATCACCCAGAATTTGCTGGAACTTATAAAGGCGGTAAAAACTTTGTCCCTCAAGTAGCTGGAACAGAATATACTCGTACGCGTGCTGATGATGATGCGTCTGAGACATCACCACTTGAACGTCCAGCTAATAAACCGGAATTCAACGCTAACGGCAGTGCATTCTATACGTCTCACGGTACACACGTAGCAGGGACAATTGCAGCTGTTGGAAACAATGAATACGGGATTAAAGGGATTGCACCAAAAGTAGACCTTTACGCTTACCGTGTACTTGGTGCATACGGTAGCGGGGCTACTTCAGGTATCATCAAAGCAATCGATACAGCAGTAATCGAAAAAATGGATGTTATCAACTTGTCACTTGGTGGCGGACCTAACTCTGAAACGGACAGCGGATCATTTGCGATTAACAACGCGATGATGGCAGGTACAATTTCAGTAATTGCAACAGGTAACTCAGGCCCGAAACGTGGGACGATGGGAACTCCATCTACTGCACGTTTAGGAATCGCAGTTGGTAATACAACAAACCCTGAAACACTACACAACGGGAAAGTAAATGTCACAGTCGGTGGCTACAATCTTTCTAAACAATTACAGTTGATGGGAACTACTTTCGGTAAAGACGTTGCAACACAACTTCAAGGTGAGTTCGACTTAGTAGCAGTTCCTGGAAATGGTACTGCTACTGACTACAATGGTCTTAACGTTAAAGGGAAAATCGCACTTGTCTCACGTGGTTCAATTGCATTTGTTGACAAAATTGCATTTGCAAAAGAAAACGGTGCAGTAGGAGTGATCATCCACAACATAGCAGGAGGTACGAATGCACCGAATGCATCAGGAACTTTCCTTGGTGACTCATTTGCATTCATCCCAGCATTTGATATGTCGCAAACAGACGGAGATGCAATCCGTGCGGCATTAAAAGGTGGAACTGGAAAAGTTACTTTCGGTAACTTTGCTTCAGCAAAAACTCTTGGTGATGATGTAAATGATTCAAGTTCACGTGGACCATCCACTCCGAACTTCGATATCAAACCAGATGTAACAGCACCTGGTACAAACATCATGTCATCTATTGCCATGTACAAAGCAGATTTCCCAGAAGCAACATATGACGAAGCTTATGATCGTTATACGGGAACATCAATGGCTACACCACACATCGCAGGAATCGCGGCACTTGTTAAACAAGCAAATCCAAACTGGAATGCGTTTGACGTGAAAGTGGCACTTTCGAACACGGCAAAAATTCTTGATACAGCTAAATACGATGTCTTCTCTCAAGGGGCTGGACGTGTAGACGCGTATGCAGCTGCACATCCAGGTGCACTCGCTTATGCACTAGACAAAGCTACTCTTAACGGTAGCGGACAAATAGTGGATAACTTAAAAGGGACAGTTACATTCGGTCCACAATCACTTAAAGAAAATCTTTCAGTTACGAAACAAATTCTTGTAAAAGATTTAAAAGGTAAGGGCGGAGATTACAATGTGACAGTTGACGTTACAAAATCTTTCGGCGATGCAAAACTTACAATCGATAAACCGACATTCACATTGAATGGCGAGCAAATGTTAAACGTTACACTGACTGCATCAAAAAATGCAGCGCCAAAAGCAGGAGATGAAATTCTGGGCTACATTCACATTAATGGAGCAGACAATGAAATTTCATTACCATTCGCAGCGGACTTCGGTGGAGCGGCAGCGACGGAATTTAAAGACTTTAACATTACTGAGACAGACCTATCGTTTAACGGCGATGGAGTACAAGATGAAGCATTACTTTCCTTTACATTAACTGGGAATGTAACAAATAACTACATCGAACTTTTCGACATCATGAACCCTGAAGGCGGAGAATATGGAGACGGCTATATCGGATATGTGCATGCCGGCAATTCTCTTGCAGCAGGAAAGTACACTTTGGCAGTAAAGGGTCAGTACAAACCTTGGACGTCTGGTGTTCCTGCTGGGAAAATCCCTGATGGTCTATATACATTTGACTTCTCAGGAAAAACAGTTTCAGGAAACCCTGCAGTTGTTGGTGACTATGTTGGACCGGTTGTTGTGAAAACAACAAAACCTGAAATTACTGGTTCTGTAGTGACTGGCGTAGCAACTGGACAAGTAACTGACAAATATATCGAATACAACACAGAGTTAGAGAATTATGGACTTGATTTTGACCTTAATGAAAAATTACATGCATCATATGTGATCACTTTAAACGGTGTTGCGGGACAATCTGTGCCATTTGTGCTTGAACAAAATGGGACATTCTCATTCCCAGTTTCAACTCTTAACGCAGAAACAGATACAGTTACTGTAAATGTAGTAGATGAAGCTGGTAACCATAATGAAGTAGTCATCTTTGGAGAAGTACCAATTCCGGAAGTACCAATCGAAGCACCACCAATCGTACCGGTACCGTCCAATCCGATTGACCCATCAAACAAATACGTGAGTTCATTTGGATTTGATAGCATCGCGATCTCTCCAAATGGTGATGGGAAATTGGATAAAGCGAATTTTTCATATGTACTAAAAGAAGCACCAAAATACGCAACAACTATCGATGTACTCGATCCGAATAAATACACTGGCACTCCAAAACCGGCAGGACATATTGGAGACATTCTGTTTGACGTGACAAAAGCGAAAACAAAATCAGGAGTATTTGACGGCTCATATACAAACGGCTATACCTATGAAAAAGGAAAGCTAAATGACGGAATTTATGGAATGAAAGTTAACACAACGAGTACCACGAATGAAGCAATAACAGCAACAGTCAAGCCTATATTTGTAAAATCAACAGCACCTACAATCACAAGTGAAAACGCAACAGATGTGGATGCAACAGAATTTACACTTGTAGGAAAAGTTGAAGATAAATTCTTCGGTTACGAAGCTGTACTAAAAGAACACTTTGGTGTAGAAGCATTTGACGTGAATAATTACCTTAAAGCTTCTTATGTAGTTCAGGACAAAAAATTCAAGACAGTTGATCAAGGTACATTTAGCATTAATGCTGATGGAACTTACTCAATTCAATTGGTTGATCTTCAAAAAGGTCAAAAATACAAAGTTTCTGTAATCGTACAGGACATCGCTGGAAACGATACAGTTGAAGCATTCACTGTTGAAACTGTTCCTGCACCAGTAGCTGTCGTTACACTTTCAGTTAATCAAACTGATCTTTCAATTGAAGAAGGTAATACTGCTTCTGTAAAAGTTACAGAAACAACAACAGTTGGAGATGAATCAGTAGACGTTGATGTAACTGCTGACGCAGCATACGCTGTTGAAGACGATGCAATCGTTTCTGTCGTAGCGGGAGTAATTACTGCTAAAGCAGCAGGCGAAACAGCAATCACAATCACACATGGTGAAAAATCTGTGACTGTGAACGTTACCGTAACAGAAAAACCAGTTCCAGACGTAAAAACTCTTAAAGTCAACAAATCTACTGTAGCACTTGAAGTAGGAGCAACAGAAAAATTAGTAGTTACAGAAACAACTACTAAAGCAGATGAAACTTCTACTGAAGAAGACGTAACAGCTACAGCAACTTACGATGGCTTTGATAGCGACGTAATTTCTGTAGAGGCTGGTTTAATTACAGCGAAAGCAGTAGGAACAACTGACATTACCATTACAGTAGGCGACAATACAAAAACTGTAAGTGTGACAGTCACAGCAGTACCAGTTCCAGACGTTAAAACAATCGGAGTAAATAAATCTACTGTAGCACTTGAAGTAGGAGTAACAGAAAAATTAGTAGTTACGGAAACAACTACTAAGAATGGTGAAGAACCTACAACTAAAGACGTGACAGCAGACGCTACCTATGACGTTGAAAATGTAACTGTTGTATCAGTAGACAAAGGCTTAGTCACAGCTAAAGCAGCAGGAACTTCAAAAGTAACAGTAACTTACGGCGGCAAAACGGCTGTAGTAAACATAACAGTAGCCGATGCACCGGTCTTGCCAGTTATATCTCTATCGTTGAATAAAACTAAAGTAGATCTAACTGTAGATGGCAAAGAACAAATTACAGTTAACCAGACGGTAAAAGAAGCTGGTAAAGACGATGTCACAACTAATGTAACGGCAGATGCTACGTATGTAGTTGAAAAAGAAGCAGTTGTATCAGTAGACAAAGGTTTAATCACAGCTAAAGCTGCTGGAACAACTAAAGTAACAGTTCAATACAAAGGTCAATCAGTGACATTGGATGTAAACGTACAGAATAAACAGGTTGTTATTCCACCTGCGCCACCAGCACCATCGAACCCTGGTCAGGTGACTGTGGATGGAAATACAGCTTCAGCTCAAGTGAATGACCCTGCAATAAAAGAAGTTAAAGTAGATGTACCAGCTTTAACTGAAGCACAACCTGAAGTAAGTGCAAAATTACCAACAGGATCATTGAATACAATTGCTCAATCTTCAAAACCACTTGTTATCAAATCTGGTAACACAGAAGTGGCTGTACCAAATGAAGTATTGAAAGCAATCGCAGCTGGTTCGCCTGAAAGTGCGACAGTTTCTGTGAAAATGTCTAAATCAACAGATATAAACGGAGCAGCATCAGCTACTTATGAATTTACAATCACAACTGTAAAAGCTGGAATTACAACAAATGTTTCTACTTTCTCAGAACCAGTTCAAGTAACACTTCCAGTTACTGCAACAGTAAAAAATCCACGTAAAGTGGCTGCCTACTATGTGAACGAGACTTCGAAATCACTGGACTATGTGGGTGGAACGTACGATAATGGCAAATTTGTTTTCAAAACAAATCACTTCTCGAAATTCGTAGTAATCGAACATGCGAAAACATTTAGCGATATCCAAAAGTACTGGGCACAGGATGAAATTGAAGTACTGGCTTCTCGTTCAATCACAAGCGGGAAAACAGATGCAACATTTAACCCGGAAGGTAAAATTACACGCGCTGAATTTGCTGTATTGATTGCACGTGCGTTGAATCTTCCGATGGATGAGTACCAAGGAACATTCAAAGATGTACCAACAAGCAAAGCATGGGCTTATGCTGGTATTGAAGCTGCATACCGTGCTGGTATCGTTAACGGGAAAACGAAAGACTCGTTCAATCCAGATGCGCTTATCACACGTGAAGAAATTGCAGCAATCGTTGTTCGTGCAGTGAAATATCAAGATGCGACACTACTAAAAGATGTAGATTCTTCTAAATCATTTGCGGATGATAAAGCAATCGGCGATTTCGCCAAGGTATCAGTAAAACAAGCAGTAGGTTTAGGCATCATCACAGGTCGTTCAGGAAATAAATTCGATCCGAAAGCAAATGCAACTCGTGCGGAAGCGGCAGTTATGTTATACCGCGCACTGGATAAAATGAATGAATTTTAATGCCAAACAAAAGAGTCAGCCTCGTGCTGGCTCTTTTCTATAATTTTTAAGTAAATTAATTTTTCAGAATGTGCAGGAGAACTTACAATTTAGAAATATGATATCGTAAAATACAATTTGGAATATAAATCCAATCAATATTTAAGTAGGTACTTAGCAGTCTAAACCAACTGGATAAACCGTTATAAAAGTCTTGTGCTATATCAGAATAGTTTCCTTATAACCCATAAAAAACCATATTTTCTAAATGTGAAACTTTAGCTCTATTAATGTTTTAAAAAATAATAGTTAATTAAAACTATTAGTAGTTTACCAAATACATACTTTTTATCTACAGAAATTTCATTTCCAGGTTTTGTAATCAAAATGTAACATAAGTTATTCTGTTTTTATATTTGCAACAATCAAAATATATGGTAAATTTCTAATTGTTACATAATTTAGTGAAATCTATTGAATGGAAATTAATCTAAGTTATGAAACTCAAAAAGGGAGGAAAGCAGATTGAGTAATTCTAGAAAAAGCATGATGGTTGCAATGGCAGCTTCACTAGCACTTAGTACAGCAACAATCGGCGCACCAGCTCCAGCAGATGCTGCGAAATTAGAAAAACAGGTTCCTGTTATCAATGTGCAAAAACCGGCTAAAAAGATTCCGGATCGATTTGTTGCACCTGAAAATCCAACTGAAAAAGTGCGTATCATCGTTGAACTTGAAAAAGCTCCAGCGATTGAAACGGCTACTCAAAAGGGTGTTCTTTACAAAGAACTTCCACAATCCCAACGTAATAGTTTAGAAGATTCAATTGAACAAGATCAAGAGAGAGTTCAAGCGAACATTTCGAAGTTTGCTAAGAACATTGATTTCAAGGAAAACTTCACAACTGTATTTAATGGTTTCTCTGCTGTAGTCGATGCAAAAGATGTAGCACGTATCGCACTTACTCCTGGTGTTAAGTCTGTACACGAATCTACTGAATATGCCCGTCCCGTAGCAACACCAGAAATGACACACTCAAAAGAATTAGTACAAGCCCAACTAGCGTGGGAAAAATATAACTTCAAAGGTGAAGGAATGGTAGTTGGTGTCATTGATACGGGGATTGACCCTACTCACCGTGACATGATCCTGACTGACGAAACATCTGGCGACATCACTTCAGAAGAAGTAAGTACATTGGTTGGCAATGGCTCAGTCGAAGCGGGTAAATACTTCACTGCGAAAGTTCCTTACGGTTACAACTACATGGACGGCAACCTGGAAATCCGAGACATCGGTCCGGGAGCGTCAATGCATGGTATGCACGTTTCAGGTACTGTAGGAGCAAATGGTGACGAAGAAAAAGGTGGAATCCAAGGAGTAGCTCCTGAAGCTCAACTTTTGGCACTTAAAGTATTTGGTAACGATCCATTGTTCCCATCAACTTTCGGTGATATCTATGTAAAAGCAATGGATGATGCAATCAAGCTTGGTGCAGACGTCATTAACATGTCATTAGGTTCAACAGCCGGGTATGTCGATAATTCGAATCCAGAACAAATGGCTGTAACACGTGCGCAAGATAGTGGTATTTTGGTAGCCATATCTGCAGGGAACTCAGATATGTTTGGTTCTGGTACATTCTATCCAATGGCAGATAACCAAGATTACGGTTTGACTGGATCACCATCTGTTTCTAAAGATTCATTCGGTGTTGCTTCATTCGAAAATAGCCACGTTACGGCTTCGAGTTTCACATATGAATTTGATGGTGTACAAACAGGTCGTGCAATGTTCTTGTTGGCAAATGACGCAGAACCAAATGATCTTCCTGAAGAAGAGTACCCGATCGAGTCCGCAGGGTTTGGAACAGTGGCTGATTTCGCAGGAAAAGACTTAACAGGTAAATTTGCATTAGTATCTCGCGGAAGCATTTCATTTGTTGAAAAAGGCTTGAATGCACAAGCTGCTGGAGCTGCTGGTGTTATTGTTTATAACAACGCGGCTGGTACAATCAGCATGGCATCAAGCTCAGATATCAAAATTCCTTACATGTCGGCACTTCAAGTAGATGGCGTGGCACTTAAAGCAGCTCTTGATACAGGAAAAGAAGTTACTGTAGGTTTCGATGGGCAATATATCGAAGTGGCTAGTCCGACTGCAGGAAAAATGTCTGGATTCACTTCTTGGGGTCCGACACCGAACTTGGATTTTAAACCTGAAATCACAGCTCCAGGTGGAAACATCTTCTCGACATTCAATAACAATGAATACGGTTTGATGAGCGGTACATCAATGGCAGCGCCACACGTAGCCGGAGGTACGGCATTGGTAATGGAACGTGTGAACAAAGAGTTCGGCTTGACTGGCGCAGCTCGCGTACAGTTTGCTAAAAATTTGATGATGAACACAGCTAAACCAGTAGTTTTGGATGAATACGATGGTATGAAAGAATACGTATCACCACGTCGTCAAGGTGCTGGAATCATGCAACTTGCGAACGCATTAGAAACTGACGTTATGGTAACAAACAAAGCAACTGGCGAAGCGAAAGTAGCATTGAAGGAAATCAAAGATGGCAAATTCACATTTACATTGAAAGCGAAAAACTTATCGGATGAAGCGAAAAACTTCAATGTTGATGTTCAACTTCAAACTGACCATGCATTGACAACTTCTGGATATGACGTAGTTGTACCAAACATTGCAGGTTCAAATATCGTGACGGACCTAGTGGATGTTACGGCTCCTGAATCTATAGAAATCGCTGCAAATGGCGAAACTGAAATTCAAGTATCTGTAGATGCTTCTCTATTGAAAGACATGGAAGGCTTCGAAACATTCGTAAACGGATTCTTCATTGACGGATTCGTGACGCTTGAAGATCCTAACGAAGTAACTTCCGGAAATGTACCATTGAATGTACCGTTCTTCGGATTCAATGGCTCATGGGATGATGCAGCAATTTTTGATGGYAGTGCTTGGGAAGAATCCACTTACTGGGGTTACCAAGGATTGGTTGACCAAAACGGTGACTCTATCACTGGTCCATCATTAGATGAAAACTTCAATCCATCGAAATTTGCTTTCTCACCAAATGGCGATGGTAACATCGACTTGGCAGTCCCAGTTTACTCATTAATGCGTAATGCTAAGAAATTAGAAGTAAATGTATTAGATTCAAACGGCAACAAAGTACGTACAATCCGTACTGAAAAGAATTTAACGAAAAACTATATTGATTCTGCAACAAATCCAGCTTATAAGTATAATTCAGCTAATGGTTGGGACGGGAAAATCAATGGAAAACCTGCTCCAGATGGCCAATATACGATTGAATTACGCGGTGTAATCGACTTTGAAGGTGCTGAATGGCAATCATATGAATTCCCGATCATCGTGGATACAAAAGCACCAACTGCTGAGATCTCATTCGATGCTGCAACAAAAACAGTTGCTCTTGCAAATGTTAAAGACAATTCAGGTGGCGTAGGTATTGACCGCGTTGAAGTATACGTCAAAGGTAAAGAAGTAAAAGAAGCAGCAACTCTTGACACATTTGTTATCTCAGATGCATTAGCAGCTGGCGACAGAGTAACAGTTAAAGTATTCGATATCGCCGGAAACGTTTCTAAAAAAGAATTTGTGCTTCCTAGCCCTGAAGAAACAAAACCACCAGTCATTTACTTCAAAACACCGGATGATTATTTCGTGGAGTACAAAACTTCTGAAGTAGTAGTAACAGGTACGGTAGAAGATGATTCAAACGTTGATTCACTTAAAGTGAACGGTGTAGTTGCGGATTCATTCGACGGCAAGAATTTCTCTCATAAGTTGAAGCTTACTGACGGTGTGAAAGACGTGAAAGTGGAGGCAATTGACGAGCATGGCAACGTAATGCAAATCGGTCGTAAAATCTTCGTTGATACAACAAAACCGACAGTTCAAGCTGTTGCGGCAACTGTACCATCTGGAGTAAAAACATCTTCGCCAGATCCAACAATCAAAGTTAAGGTTGGCGATAACTTCGATGAACTTCGTCTATACCTAAACGGTAACGAAGTATTTGCAAATCCATTATCTGAACCTTATGCAATGTTAGGTTACAGCCAAACAGTTGATGTTGTTCTTCCATTAGTAAATGGCAAAAATGACTTCGAATTGAAAGTAGTTGACATGGTAGGTCACGAGGCTACTCAGAACATCACGGTTATGAAACAAGATGGAGTTGTTACGCCGCCGACGCAACCACCAGTGGTAGTACCACCAGTTGTTGATCCAAAACCAGTAACATACAGTGATATCGCTAGCCACTGGGCTAAGAAAGAAATCGAGACATTAGCAACGAAGAAAATCATTCTTGGTAAAACAGCTGATTTGTTTGCACCGGAAGATAAATTGACTCGTGCTGAGTTCGCTGTATTGGTTTCTCGTGCTCTTGGTTTAGAAACAAAAGAATATGCTGGTACATTCAAAGATGTAACAACAAACAAAGCTTGGGCTTACGCTGGAATCGAAGCGGCAGCTCGCGCTGGCATCATCAACGGTAAAACTGATGGAACGTTCAATCCAGACGCGAAAATCACACGTGAAGAAATCGCGGCTATCATTGTCCGTGCTGTGAAACACGAAGATGCTGCATTATTGAACAATCTTGATACTTCAAAAGTGTTCGTTGATGATAAAAATATCAGTACTTTTGCGAAACTAAGCGTTAAACAAGCAGTGGCTTTGGGAATCGTATCTGGCCGTGGCGGCAACGTCTTCTCTCCACAAGACAATGCAACACGCGCTGAATCAGCAGTTATGCTGTACCGTGCCCTTAACAAACTAGGCGATCTATAAAAAAACATGAGGAGCCAGCGATTGCTGGCTCCTTTTTGTATGTATTCACTGGAAACTATAGGGTGAAAGGGAATAAATTACAGTTAAAACGGGAAAATCAATTTAAAAGGACATAACTCTAACTGTTATATTTCGAATAGGTATCCCATATCTTATTAGTAGAATTAATTCTATTAATATAAGCTATATTTACTTTTCTTTATAATAACTTAACAAAATAGTCGGACTTCTTACCTATTTTTACGTAATCATTATGAATTTTACAAATTCTTAAGAAAACTCTTACAATAGTCTGATATAATCAGATAGTACTAGAAATTTACTTTTTGAGGAGTGGTACGGATGACAAAAGAAGGTATTAGGAAACATGTTTTAAGTAAGATTGCACTAGCTTTCTTACTAATTCTCTCAATGGTGGCACCATTTATCACAGCACCAAGTGCTTCGGCCGCAACATCATTGACCGTCGCTGAGGCACTTGCACAATACGATGTGGCTGCTAAAAAGAATGTTACAGTGGATGGCTATATTGTCGGTTATGTTAAAGGGGAAACATCGGTAGTTAAGGCAGGTGCTACTGATGATAACAACTATGCAATTGCGGACTCAGCAAATGAAACCGATTTATCAAAAATGATTTATGTACAAGTTCCTGCTACACCTACTACATTAAGATCAACATTTGGACTTAAAACAAACCCAGGTAATATCGGTAAAAAAGTATCTGTTAGTGCTTCTCTTGAAAAATATTTTGGAAACCATGCTGGTCTAAAGGCGCCAGTTTCGGCAATGACATTCGTTGGAGGAGAAGTAGATCCACCACCTGTAGCAGAAGCAGTAGCCAATATCGCAGCTGCCCGTGCAGTAACTGATCCAGCAAAATTGATCAAAGTAAGCGGTACAGTAACAACAGGCGTTGGATTCTGGGGTCAAAAAGGCTTCTACATTCAAGACGATACTGCGGGTCTTTATGCATTTGTCTCTGCAGCTGACGTAAAACCAGGTGACATCGTTGAGCTTGAAGGGAAAGTAAGCCCGTACGCAGGCGAACTTCAAATCCAGCCAACAAAAATCACAGTGAAATCTTCTGACAACCCACTTCCAGCAGCACAAGTTATTGCGCCTACTGGAGTGAATGAAGATACTCAAGGTGAACGCATTCAATTAAACAAAGTAACAATTACTGGC
>NZ_JBFUIO010000046.1:0-20796 GCF_056401835.1 Paenisporosarcina sp. P4_D4
ACCCATGATTATTTGAAGTACGTAGATATGCCAGATTTCAAAAGCCAATGGGAACACCAGCAAAATCAATGCCATCCCCCATGAATAAATCATTAAAAGAATTTTGTCTCCTGCTTTGTCAGCGAATTTCCCTATTACAGGATAACTTAGCGCAGCAGTTAATGCGAAAAGCCCATAAGCCCATCCGAACTGGACGTAGCTGTTCCCCACATTTTTTAGCAGCAATATATAAAACGGAAAAATCATGCTTGCTGCCATTCCAACTGTACCTTGATAAAGTATAAATTTTCTTGCATTCATTTGTGATACTCCTCATAGAAAAGATTCATGAAGCGCTCTTCTGGATCGTATTTTTCTTTCATCTCGAAGAATTCATTTGTTCTCGGATATGCTTTTTCCAGCTGTTTCCTGGTCGGATAGTGATAATAAGGCAAATAATAGCTCCCATCATGGTCCAGCGTTACATCAATCATTTTTCTGATGATTTGACCTGTGGATTCTATACTCTCTTCACTCTTGCCTTGATTAATAAGAATCACGAGTGCAAACATGTCATCTTTTGTGTAAGACATTACAGATTCTTCATTTTGCCCCACGTAGCGCACTGTGATGTTCAATAAGTTTATCTCTTTTTCATCTTTCAGCAATTTTCTCAAATCATCGATATACGAAGAATACTGATCAATCGGAACAAAATATTCCTGTAGCACTTCTGTGTTTGTAGCATTATCATAATCCATAAAAGTTGTCTCAGACCGCATAACATTATTTCTGGACATATATGAATGCTCCAACCGGTCATTATATCCTTCTTGGATATTCCAGAACGTATTTTTACCCCAACCACTCAGACGCGAAAGACCAAGGAAAAATTTAGGGATGGCAATGATACTTTCCCGTTTCAACGAAGTGTAATCTTCTAAATTTGATTGATCAGAAGCAGTAGAAAAATCAGTTACATACATATCCGTTAAAAAGCTATCTGGTGCTACTGAGATTCTGGCAAGATGCATTTTTACATCATCATTTTGCAAAACATTTTTTGTGAAATACGATGTGTATTCATCGTAAGAAATTGATTCTGTATGTACTTGATAAAGTTCGTCTTCTGTCAATTCCAAGGTCACATCTAAGATAACTCCGAAAAGCCCGTAGCCACCGATTACTAGTTTAAACAACTCTGCATTTTCATTCCGGCTCACATTGATTATTTGTCCTTCAGCATTAAGTAACCGAAATGATTCTATCGTTTCAATCAGCGTATGATGGCGGATATCACGGCCATGAACATTCACGCTCATTGACCCCCCAACAGTGAAAATGTTTTGCGATTGACTGACTTTTAAAGCTAGACCGTACGGATTTATGTAAGATTGAATATCAGCCCATGTCACGCCACTTTGTACTGTAATGAGCTTATTTTTTTCATCCAGGTTGAGAATTTTATTATATTGCTTCATGTCGAGCATTATCCCCCCTGGATAAAGGGTTTGACCACCTTGACTGTGTTGCATACCTGCTATCGAAATCTTCTCGTCCTTCAGATCCGCCTTACGAACAATACTTTGGATTTCATCTTCACTATCGGTTGATTTCACGGATTTCATTTTGACAGGTAACAGACGTCCTCTATCTTCTTGTGTCAGATTGGCTTGTTGAGACTGATACATGGTAAAGGAAGAAGCCAATACTACCGCATATATTACGATTGCTAAATATCGAATTTTGATCATTCTTAACCTCCAAAGCTCTATAAAAAGAAATAGGCTGCCTAAGCAACCATGATAGTGAGCTATACATTTATCTCCATTTTCCTCTTCCTGACAACATATTGAAAGCTATTTCTTCCCCATCAATTGAAAAATTCCAACCAACTTGGATAATCATACTGCCCATTCGAAATTTGAAAGAATTTCCCCATGAATCCTAAGTGAACTATTCCATGTTCATAAGGCAATGCTTGCACCGAATAAGTGGAAAATAGATAAAAGTTTATTCTTTCTAATTCTATATCTTTTGGAATCTTAATACCGGTCGTTTCTTCACTGAATTCTTGGTATTCTTGATTACTTGGATTGGATATGAAAGAAATGACTAGTAGAGACAATACAAGTAGAAAGGCGATGCGTTTCATTCTTGTCATTCACTTTCACTCCCATCTCAACCATTCAATCTCATGGCACAAATGCGTTTGACGAATTCTTCCTTATGATTCGTGTATTCCAGAATGCCACTATTGCTCTCTTTTACATATTCCAATTTGAGTTGCTCATATTCTTTTCTAGTTGCTTCGTGCGAGTTTAAATAATCTCTGAAGAAAATTAAGTTATTCCATAGTTCTTTTTTATATTCAACCAAATGGATAAAATGCGTTTTCATATCATATGTGTCATCTGTAAATTTCGCAAAAACCACTTCTGATGGTCGTTCCACACCTAATCTTAAAAGCCTGCTTTTTTAAGACCTTCTGAAAATGATTTATCGATTTGTTTTATTTCATCAAGACCAACGACAATATCCACTATTGGTTTTGCCATTAGCCCTTTAATGGATGTACTGCCGATGTGTTCAATCCTGCTACTTTCAAGCTTGGTGTGATTTTGTATTTCATGTTTTGTCTTAAGAAATTCCGTATCCCATTCATTTGAATGAGGTGCTAATATGATCTCATCCATGGATCGGTTAACAGCGTCTGCAAAATCAATCATGGGTGTACGATGTGGTTCCTTGTTCGATTTACTCTCATTTTCCAACGCATGATTCCCCTTTTGTCAATCAAGACTGAGTCATTCGTCCACAAATCCACTCGTATCCTCATCAAAATATCCATTTAAAAATCCTGCAAAAGTATGACTTTCAACGTATTTGAATTGAATTAGGCATACATAAATACGCCACCAAATTAATCTTAAATAAGCCTGAAACAGTCCATTATTTTGAAGATTCACACTATGATACGACCATAATGGATACTCGCTACCAGTTCGTATTTATCTTCACTTTAAAGAAATTTGATGATAAAGCCACCAATTAATCTGCCCCTTTAGTTCAATAAGAAAAAAGGCTTTACCCCTTATTGAGGTAAAGCACCCGCTAGTTGAATAAGGTATACAATTAATAACTAATATTTTCACATTTTTCCAAGTTTAGAACCCTTGGCCTAACCTAGGGTTTTCATTTCTACAACAAAAGCAGAAACAGTTTTTAAACTGCTTCCGCTCTTTTCACTTTCTTACTTTTTCTTATTGATAAATAGTTTACCAGTCGCTATTTTTCTTGTTTCATTTCCATAACCATCTGAAACCGTTACTTCTACTTCTGCTCCGGCTACCTTCACATTGGAGGTTGCCTTGTAATAGCCCACATAATGACCAGGGGATGTTTCCATCATTGGAAATTCAGATGCAGTACTTGACAATTTATTTGTTGTATTTTTTGTGTTCGTTAACATTCTAAGCGCGAATACAGGTTTTAAGCCAGCCTCACTGTCAAATTCCACCTTAACTGTTTCACCTGATTTCAAGTACTTGTCTGTTGCTGGTTGTAAATTTTTTATAGAAGGAGCAGTAAGTTTGGCATCCACCAATACCGATTTTTTCGTTTTATTACCTGCTTTATCCTGGGCAATGACATGAATTGTATTTACTCCTTCTGATAAAAGGACTCGATGAGAGTATTTGCCGTTTGTAACTTCTGCTTGTTGACCATTTACTTTCACCCAGTCAAGGTGTTGATCTGATACTATACCTTCTACCGTCACAGCCTCTTTATTGGTTTTTACATTGTTAACTGGCTTGTCAATAGAAAGCTCTGGTTTCGTTTTGTCATAGACTACTTTAACAGGAGCCGACGCATCCGTAGTACCGCTTTCAGATGACGCTTTAGCAGTAATAGTGTTCTCTCCTTCATTTAATTGGAGTTCTGCTGAGAAGCTGCCATTTTCAGTTGTTTGCACAGATGTAGATTCCACTCCGTTATTATAAATCTTAACTGTAGTAGTCGGGGCTGATTTCCCTTCAACGATGACTGAACCTTGATTTGTAAAGAATTCATCAGCAGGTGATGTAATGACTGGTGCTTTAACTTCGTAATTAACCGTCGCCCGAATCATGTAGTTTCCTTCATCCTTAGGTGTTGGAGTAAATTCACCTCCAAAATAAGACCAGCTGCGACCAGAAAACTCACCATTCTCATCTGTTGCAAGTCCAGGAATATTCGGACTATCCCCACTTTGAATATAAACCATGTAGAAATCGTCACTGACCATAATACCTTTTGAACTTAAATCTACATGTGTCCACTCACCATTTCTTTTGGCGGTTCCATTAAATGGTCCTGCTATTTTTTTACCAGRTCCACCATCTTTCCCACTGGTATCATAAACAGCCACCTTGAAATCCGTTCCACCAGGCTGCGGCCAATCTTCTCCCCAAAATTTGAATAATCCTCCTGTTACCATTGCACTTGTTTCGCCTTCAGCTAAAGACATCTTGACAGCCCAACCATTCCCGCCGGTATAGAACCCTTGTGCGTTTTCAAGCGTACCATCATCGTAGCCAATTTCTCCAGGATACCCGATAAAAGGTTTTAACTGCATGTCTTGTTTGAAGGATCCCGCGTTTACTTTAACGGTTAATTCTTTACCATAGTAGGATGGGGATGCCACTTTTAAAGTATAACTTCCTTCGTAAGCAGTAATGCTATATTCCCCTTTTTCATTTGTTTGGACAGGTTGAATCTGAGCATCTTCCATTAAAAACAGAGTAGCATTTGGAACTGGTTCTCCCGTCACTTCATTTGTGACTAATCCTGAAATCGTTCCTTTTGGAATTTCCTCCAAAACCAAGTTCGCTGTTACATCTTCGTTAGCTGAAACTGTAACAGACTGCGATGCCGAACGATGCCCGTATGCCTCTGCCTGAACTGTGAATGTTCCTGTTGCATTAGTTAATTGATAACTGCCATTTTGCGGGTTTGTAAAGGTTGATCTACCTGTTTCCAGTACACTTACCTCTGCATCAAGCGGTAAGATTGACGGAGAAGCTCCCTGTTCTAAGTTATCTTTAGAAATCTCCTGCTTAACCGGAGTTATTTTGCTTGGATCCACTTTTACCTTTGTAGCCATTGTTAGGGAATCTTGTTGATTATGGTCTTTAACAACCCCTAATGAGGCCTTGTTAGTTGCTTGAATAGGTTGATTAGATAGACGAACGTCGTCTATATACCATCCTCGATCATTAAAAAGAATGTCTGAAGTTGCATTAAAAGCAACAAAAATTCTTTGACCAGCATACTCACTTAAATCAACTTCTCCATCAATATAACTACTGGACTCTTGACCAGTGACGCGGAATTTTTGCGTCCAGTTTTCCATATCTGTTGAAACTAATACATGGCCAAAATCATAATTTGATTCAAAATCATACCATTGTTTAAATTGTAAGTATGCCTGCCCATCTGGAAGGTCGATTGGCGGCATCAGTAACGTCATATTTGCCATATCTGGATAAAGTCCATCCAATTTTGTCGCATAAACTTTCTCACCTGATACGGCTTTTTGGGGTCCCGAAGTTGGTACTCCCCATTCCCAAACATTATTTACCCCGAAGGAACGCCAACCATCAGGCTTTGTTTCAAAGTCTTCTAAATAACCGATGCCAATTCCTGGTTTTACAGAGATGTTATACGAATCGGTTATAACTTGATTTCCAACATAATCGGTTATTTTCCATTTGTAAGTGAGAATAGGTTCTTTAATGTCTTTTCCTGAAATTGTTACCATATATGAACCATTTTTATGGTCTCCTGAGATTCTTTTAGCTTGAAGCGTATCCCAATTCCCATCTGCTTTTAAGTAGTGTAGTTCAACATTCGTTACGCTGATATTATCTGTTGCCTTAATATCTAAATCTAAATCCATGCCCGAGAATGTTTTTTGTGGAGCACTATGCTCATACTTTGGTTGCTCTGCGTCCTCGCCTTCTACACTAACTTGTCCTTTTATTTTGCCAAGTCCGGTAGTAATGGAAGCCACAGCTTCATACGCATTAACTAGTCCGTATCCGTACCCATTATTAGGGGTATCCGGGAATGTTGAGTCCGTTAAAGGTGTAGAGGTTGATAATAATATTTCCTCTAATTCATCTACTGTTAAGCTTGAATCCACTTGACGAAGAAGGGCCACAAGCCCAGCAACATGCGGTGCTGCCATTGACGTCCCATTATTAGATGCATAACCACTGCCTGAAACGGCTGATCGGATAGCAACTCCGGGTGCTGAAACATCTGGTTTCACCTCATCATATGGGGAAGGCCCTTGAAGTGAAAATGGAGCTAAATTATTATTAATATCAACCGCACCTGTTGCAAATGATTCTGGATAATTGGATGGACTGGCAGCTGATCCGGGTCCACCAGGATTCCAGAAATTTATATTTCCTACAGCAAACTCAGGGAAAATTTCTGCCGCACRCCAAGCTTCAACCATTGGACGGTACCATTCATCAAGCCCAGGACCTCCGCCCCATGAATTATTGACAACGTCAGGTGCTTTTTCAGGGTGAGGATTTCCATTTTTATCTTTTGGAGCTAAAATCCATTCACCGGCTGCTAATAAATCTACATCCTCCCCACCTTCTTTAGAGAATGCCTTAACAGCAATCCATTTTGCTCCCGGTGCAACACCAATTTGATTTTCACCGTTAGGTTCAGCACCAACCATTGTTCCTGTTACATGGGTTCCATGGCCAACATCATCATAAGGCGTCGATTCATTTGATACTGGATCATACCAATTGAACTCTTGGTCTACATTATTCGGATTAGCTGGATCATATCCTCGGTATTTTTCTTTTAAAGCGGGATGATCCCACTGTACTCCTGTATCAATGGAAGCTACGACTGTCCCGGAGCCATCAATCCCCGACTTCCATACAGAAGGGACACCGATATTTTTAAGATTCCATTCTATAGAATCCTTTTGGTTATTTACACTAGCCTTCGCCTGGGAAGTTTCTTGTGATTTTACCGCTTTATGAAGCTGCCTCGTTTCATTTGGTAGAATCTTTTCAACTTCAGGAAAAGCTGCGATTTGTTCCATGACCTCTTTCGTAGCTGTTACGGCCATTCCATTAACAATATAAAAGGATTTAGTATTTTTTGCTTTACCAGCTTTTTCTTGTTTCTTCAAATAATCTTTAACATTTACTTGTGTTTCGATTGCTGTTGACCTTAAAGAAGAAACAACAGCAGATCTTTTCATATACTTTGCCTTTGCAGGAGAAGCCTTTTGACTAATTGCATTTTTCCCTGCTTCTGTAGCTATTTCAAGTGTATTTGMTTGTTGCTTAAATTTAATTAAGAAGGTTACTTCTTTCTGTTTATCAAATTGTTTAGTTAGCTTACTATTAATCTTACTTTTATTGGATGTTAAAGCAGCTTCTTTAACAGACGTGTATGGCTTATTATTTGTTTCTGCCATACCCATACTAGGCAACATTAATGATAGGACTAAAAATGCACTTAAAATTACATACAACCATTTGAAGCGAGCACTCATTTTTCTTTTCAAAACTTCTCCTCCTTAGTTCATTCAGTTGAAATAGTGATGCAATTCATCCAATTACCTAAAAGATCAAATCACCTCCTAAAATTGAAATCTCTTAGATGAGAAAATTTTCCTGTTAATATAACCATTGCGAAAAAATAGATCATCAGGTATCGGAATGTGTCGAAAATGAATGCGTTTTCATAAAATAATACTTTCGAATTAGGATAAATAACCCTACATACGCTTGTAACCATTTATCTAGCATGAAGAACACCAAATACCCCCTTGCATATTTAAACATAATCATTTATGTTTTTCCGCTTTCCCTCTCCGTCCTCACTCTCGCATCCACCTCCTATGTTGAATAATCACATTCATTTTCTTATGATTTTCGTATATGAATCTATTGAATATTCACTTTATTTMTATTAAACCTAGTGTAGTATAGACGCATTTTTTTGGCAATGTTTGTTAAGGAAAATCATTCCATATACTCACTTGTTATTTTTTGTATATGAGTTATGTATTATAAGCACATTTTTTTGACAATCTTTGTTAAGTAAAATCATTCTATATACTCATTTATTGTTTTTGAATAGGAGTTATTTACCAGTAAATTACTCCATAGAATTGATTATCACTCACCCTTTGCTGGAAACCGATACCTTAAAGTACAAAGTACAAACCATTCTTCTCTTCTGATCATCACCATAACTTCAACTATATCTCGTAAGTATGTTTTTCTAACTACTCAACCATCTCTATGAATAAGAAGTGTATATTAAGGTCATTACTCAATCCTTTTCTCTAGTATCTCAAACTATTTTTTCTTGGATCACTTTCAATGTGTCGATGATTATATTGAGTATGTCGAACATATCAAAGAATATTTAAGTCGCAATGAAGATTCTCTGGAAGCTTATAATAAATTGACTTTCGGCTATCAAAAAGATTGGGCACGATATGTGTATAGCGCGAAGAAAATTGAAACCCAGGAAAAACGCTTACTTGAAATGGAAACCATTCTAGGGGAAGGCTACAAGTCCATGGATTTGTATCGAAGAAAGAAAAAGTAAATGGTCTTGCAAAAGAAAAATAAG
The DNA here is from genome assembly GCF_056401835.1 of Paenisporosarcina sp. P4_D4. Classification (NCBI taxonomy): domain Bacteria; kingdom Bacillati; phylum Bacillota; class Bacilli; order Caryophanales; family Caryophanaceae; genus Paenisporosarcina; species Paenisporosarcina sp. P4_D4. Next base: position 8,650 of record NZ_JBFUIO010000046.1, read on the forward strand.
CGTACCTGAATTCCTTCATTCAGATACGCTTATTTATTTTTGATTCTTTTCAATTCATCTTGCTTCCATTCATATTCCGCAAAATCTTCCGCCACAGTAATGGAATGAAATACGAATAATCCTTGTTTTCGCAGTTCTTCTGCTTGGCTGGGTAAAAATCTGGCGCTGATATGTTGAACGATGAGATGTTTGGCTCCACTTTCTTTCGCAACTTGTGCTGCCTGTGTAATTGTTGAATGGCCATAAGGTTTCGCAAGTTCCTCTGTACCTGCATCAAATGTCGCTTCATGAATGACGATATCAACGTCCCTGCTTAATTCAATTGATGCCTGGCAATAACGCGTATCTCCGAGAATACTTATAGAGAATCCATTTACCGGTCCAGCTGTTACATCCTGACTTAACACAGTTTGACCATTTTCTAAAACTACATCCTGCCCTTTTTTTAGTTTTGCCAATAAAGGTCCTTTCGGCACTCCCAGCTGAATGGCCTTTTCAATCAGTAATTGTGGTGGTAAAGGTTTTTGAATGACTCGATAGCCAAAACAAGGAATAACATGTTGCAACAATTTAGCCTCAACAGTAAATTGCTCATCTTCGAAAATTACGCCTTCTTCTATCTCAACAAAGTTCAATTTGTATTGTAAAACGGTTCTCGATATACGAAGGGTCGTAGTAATCCACTCTTCGATACCGATAGGCCCATAAATGGTCAAAGGTTCTTTCCCGTCCATAAAAGAACGAGAACCCAGTAAGCCAGGCAGACCGAAAATATGGTCCCCATGCAAATGGGTAATAAATATTTTTTCAAGCTTTCTGGGCTTTAAGGTCGTGTGCAGCATTTGGTGCTGCGTCGCTTCACCACAATCAAACAACCAAAAAGTGCCTCTTTCCTGCATCAGTTTCAATACGAGTGCGCTTGTATTTCGTTGTTTGGAAGGCATGCCTGCGCCTGTGCCTAAAAATTGCAATTCCATATCAGGTGTTCTCCCTATCTTTGTGATCATCTAAAAAATCTTTACTGAAACTTGTCTTGGATTCATACGTCGGTTTCCTAACTTGTGTATGTCCTCTTGTAATCATATCTTTGCCGAATTTTGATTGTAGAGATTCTACCAGTTTCAATATAGGCTCTTCTTTTGCATGTTCCTCAAAATTGTATATGGATAATTGTTCGGTGAAGTCTACACGGTCTACAACGTTGCTGACAGTCACGCCAAGCAGTCTAATAGCTTGGCCATCCCAATTTTTCGTAAACAATGACCATGCCACTTCAAAAATCTTATCCTTTTCATAAACCAGATTGCGAAACGATTGACTGCGTGATGAATTTCTCCAATCCGCATCCCGAATTTGAATGGACACGGTTGGACCGGCGAGTCGCTTTGCTTCCAAACGGTTTGCCACTCTCGCACTCAAGTTTTGAAAGACTTTTCGAAGTTCATGTAAATCGGTTTCGTCGCTCGGCAATGTCGTGGAGTTTCCTACACTTTTTGTATCATAAACGGAATCTGGGTCGACAAACCGTTCATCTTGTCCATTAGCTCGATTTTTCAGTCGAATGCCATTCTTCCCAAGTGCTTCTTTCAATAAACCTTCTTCAGCGTTGGCAATATCGCCAATCGTTTTCAAACCGATACTGTTCAATTTTTTCGCAGTGCTTTCGCCTACCCCATGCATTTCCAATACTGGTAGTGGCCATAAAACTTTATCTATATCCCGCTTTCGCAGGACCGTAATCCCCATGGGTTTCTTCAAATTCGATGCCGTTTTTGCTAAAAATTTATTTGGCGCAATGCCAATCGAACAAGGCAAATCCAGCTCCTGTACTAACCTTGTCTGAATGTCCGCTGCAATTTGTAAGGGTGACATAGGGCTATCAATTTCTGTGACATCCATATAACCTTCATCTATCGATACTGGTTCTACTTGTTTTGTATACGTTCTTAATAAATCAAACATCGCTCGAGATGCAATTCGATAACGCTCGAAATTTGGCGGCAACAATATTAATTCGGGACATTTTCGCTTTGCTTCCCACACACTCATCGTTGTATAGACTCCACGGGCACGCGCCTCATATGAACAAGTTACGAGAATCCCTCTTCGTTCTTTTGGATTTCCGGCAATGGCAATTGCTTTCCCTTTTAAAGTAGGATCATACGATTGCTCAACTGACGCATAAAAACTATTCATATCAATATGAAAAATAATACGAGATTTATTGCGTTTTATGTCCATCATATCCTCATCGCCTCTTCATGTACTGAACATAATCATAACAAAAATCGAGACATCAGGTTAACCTGAAATCTCGACTTTATCCATGAATTAAGCTTGTTTTGCAGAAACCTTAACAATTTCAACGAGTAAATCTGACAACTTCTCAAGTTCTTCTACAGGCATGCGTTCATTTTTCGTGTGAATCTCTTCATATCCAACAGACAAATTCACCGTAGGAATGCCGAAGCCTGCAATGATGTTTGCATCACTTCCGCCACCACTTGTTCCAAGGTTTGGTGTGCGTCCAATGTTCTTGACTGCTTGAATGGATACTTGCGTCACATGTTCATCTTCATCAAAACGGAAGCCAGGATACATTAACTGAATATCGATTTCGGCTTTTCCACCCATTGCAGCAGCGGTCTCTTCAAATACCGTTTTCATATGCGCAGTTTGAATGTCCAATTTATCCGGCACAATCGAACGTGCTTCAGCTAGAATATTCACTTCATCGCATACGATATTCGTTGCACCGCCACCTTCAAAACGTCCGATATTGGCAGTCGTTTCTTCATCGATACGACCTAATGTCATTTTCGCTATTGATTTTGCAGCAATGTTAATGGCAGAAATTCCTTTTTCTGGTGCAACGCCTGCATGTGCAGTTTTGCCCAAAATCTTCGCTCCAATTTTTGCTTGGTAAGGGGCTGCCGTAACGATTCCACCGACTTTCCCATCTGAATCGACTGCAAATCCATATTTGGCAGTGATTAGAGAAGCATCTAATTGTTTTGCACCTGCAAGTCCACTTTCTTCACCAGCAGTAATAATGAATTGAATGTCCCCATGCTCAACTGATTCTTCTTTTAGGCGTTTAATCATGTCGAATAACGCCGCAATGCCTGCTTTATCATCTGCACCTAAAATCGTTGTGCCGTCGGAATAAATATAGCCGTCTTCGCGAAGTTCAGGTTTAATCCCTTTCCCGGGAACTACAGTATCCATATGAGTCGTGAAATATATTGTGTCCACATCTGCGAGAGTTCCTTTTAAAGTGGCGATTAAATTTCCAGCACCATGGCCACTTCGGGCAGCCGAGTCGTCTTCAATTACGTCAAAACCCAGGTCTTCCATTTTGCTTTTTAAGATAGGTGCAATTATTTGCTCATGTTTTGTTTCTGAATCTATTTGTACGAGTTCCAAAAACTCATCAATTAAACGTTGGTTTGTCATATTAAAACTCCTTTATAATGGGATATTGCCATGTTTTTTGGTAGGTCGGGTTTCTTTCTTATTACGCATCATATCTAGAGCCTGAATGAGTTTAATACGCGTTTCGCGTGGATCGATTACATCATCCACCATACCTCGTGCAGCAGCTACATAAGGGTTTGCAAATTTTTCGCGATATTCCTCGATTTTTGTCGCACGCGTTTGTTCAGGATTGTCGCTTTGCGCGATTTCCCGGGAAAAGATTACGTTTGCTGCCCCTTGTGGACCCATTACTGCAATTTCTGCGTTTGGCCAAGAGAACACCAGATCAGCACCGATGGATTTAGAGTTTAGTGCTACATATGCTCCACCATATGCTTTTCTTAAAATGACTGTCATCTTCGGAACAGTTGCTTCAGAATACGCATATAAAATCTTTGCCCCGTGACGAATGATTCCACCATGTTCTTGTTTAATTCCCGGGAAAAATCCGGTTACATCTTCAAACGTAATGATTGGAATATTGAATGAGTCACAGAATCGAATAAAACGTGCTGCTTTATCCGAAGAATTGATGTCGAGACCCCCAGCCATTACTTTCGGCTGGTTACACACCAAACCTACGACTTCCCCTTTAATACGAGCCAGACCAATTACAATATTACGTGCAAACTCTTTCTGTACTTCCATGAATGAATCCTGGTCCACCACTTGTTCGATAACTTTACGAATGTCGTAAGGACGAATTGCATCAAACGGTACAACATCCGTTAATTCAGGTCGATAATCATCCATTTGGTCAGCTTCCAGACGAGGTGGTTTCTCATCGTTATTTTGTGGCAAGAAACTTAGTAAATCTCTAACCTGCTGAAGTATTTCCTGCTCTGTTTCAGCACGGAAATGAGCATTTCCACTGATGGCATTATGTACTTTTGAACCGCCCAAGTCCTCAGAAGATATTTTTTCTCCTGTAACTGTTTCAATAACTTTTGGACCGGTAATAAACATTTGGCTTGTTTTATCGACCATAAAGACAAAATCCGTGATTGCTGGAGAATAGACTGCCCCACCGGCACATGGTCCCATAATGACCGAGATTTGCGGAATGACGCCTGAATAAATGGTATTACGATAGAAAATATGGCCATATCCATCAAGAGACACAACGCCCTCTTGAATACGTGCACCACMAGAATCATTTAACCCAATGAACGGTGCGCCATTTTTGGCTGCCAAGTCCATGACATTGGCAATTTTCATCGCATGCATCTCACCAAGTGCTCCGCCAAATACTGTGAAGTCCTGAGAGAATAAATAAATCGCACGACCATTTACTTTCCCGTATCCTGTAACGACTCCATCCCCTGGCCCTTTTTGAGTGTCCATGCCAAAGTCGACCGTACGGTGTTCAATGAATGGATTCAATTCAACGAACGTTCCTGGATCGACCAATAAATCGATGCGTTCACGTGCTGTCAATTTTCCTTTAGCGTGCTGTTTTTCAATTCTATCGTCTCCGCCGCCCAGTTCTATTTCACGCTTGCGATCGTATAAATCATTGATTTTTTCATAAATGTCCATGTATATTACCCCTTTAACCCGCTTTTATCACACAATTCATAAAGTACACCGAAAGAAGACTTTGGATGCAAGAAGGCAACTTGAGCACCACCCGCTCCAATCTTCGGCTGTTCATTTAATATTCGTACGCCTTTTTCACGAAGTTCAATCATGCGTTCGTCGATGCCCTCTACTCCAAAAGCAATGTGATGAATGCCTTCCCCTTTTTTTTCAATGAAAGAGTGAATGGCACTTTGTTCAGACATTGGCTCCAGTAACTCAAGTTTGACGTTACCTGCATCAATGAATGCCACACGTACTGATTCAGAAGCTACTTCTTCGATTTTCAAAACTGTTAAACCTAATGTTTCTGTATAATAAGGGATTGTTTCATCTAGACTTTTAACGGCGATGCCGATATGATCGACCTTTTTCAAAATAGCCACACCCTTCTGTTTTCTCCATCCTCTATTGTACCGATTTCTTTTTGAAAACTCTACCTCTTGAGAATTTTTTCAGTTTCTACTAAACTTAAGAATAGCTAGTTAAAGGAGTTGTCTCGCATGCGTAATGCTAATTTCCGCAAGTTTGTCATCTATTTAATGATCATCATGATGGCTTTATCAAGTATCTTGTTTGGATTAAGCTTGTTCTTTTAAAAAAACAGCTTCGAAGGGAATCTTATTACTCCTTCGAAGCTGTCTTTTTTTTCATATTAAATCCAACAAAGCTACGTTTGATACGTAAATACTGTTCCATCTCTTCGATGAATTGATAAAGTGCCGCCATCGCCAGAAAGTTTTCATGATCTTTCGGAAGAGGCATCTTAGCAAAGTCTTCTTTAACCTCATCTAGCTTCGATATAAACTTATGAGCCGTATTTCCGGAATGTACGTGATTCGCCAATTCTTCCATAAAGTCAGCGACAATGTAACAATGAGAAATATTAACTGGCAACGCAGTTATTTTCGGTAAAACTCTCTCAATAATTTCGAACTGTTGTTCGCGCATATCGAAATATAGGTAATGCAGATTTTGTCTGCGGTTTAAATGGTTTTCGACATCCTGATAAGCAAGAGCTTTTCCTTTTTCAATCACTTCAGAGGCTTCAACAAGTTCTTTTCCATCCCAATCCGATTCTCCGTTTCGTAAATACGAAGTAATTTCATGAAAAATCTTCGAATACAAGGACTCGAGATCCAAACGATATTTTTTTAAATCCTTCTCGATTGAAGGCATATATAAGTTAACTAACAATGCCACACCAAATCCGACAATCATCAATTGAACTTCATTCCACAACAGTGACCATGACATATCTTTAGCATCAAATAAATGCAGGAGGATGACAACGCTAGAAACAAAGCCATCCTGAAATCTTAAGGATACAAGCGTTGGAATAAATAATATTAAAATAAGGCCGAAAACTAGTGGATGATACGCGATTCCTTCAAAAAATACGAAAGCGAACCCCACCCCGATGATGCTGGCAATGATACGTGAATAAACTGCACGTAGTGACTTCCGTTTAGTGGGTTGAATGCACAAAACGGTCAAAATGAAGGCGGAACTATAATAATCCAAATTCAAAAACATGGCAATAAGCATGGCTATACTCGCGCCAACTGCCGTTTTTAATGTCCGATAACCAATTTTAAATCGTCGGAAATTCATGAGTACACCAACTTTCGCAAGAAAAGTGAAAATCAACAATTCTTAACATGCATTTAGAGTAACCAAATATAATCTTCTAGCTATATACGTGAAGAGTGAGACCCACAAGTGTAGAGTCAATAAATAAAGAAGAAAAAAGAGCACCAACTAAGTGCTCTTCCTTTCCTTATAGCTCGTCACAATGTTCTTCAAACAGTGCTTGAATGTGTGTGATGACTGACATTGGGTCATGTCCTTCGATTTCGTGGCGACCGATATCAGCAACAGCTTGTCCATCTTTTAATAGAACAAATGAAGGTGAAGATGGCAAATGATCATCCCCGAACAACATACGAGCTTGAGCAGTTGCTTCTTTATCTTGTCCTGCAAATACTGTTACTAAATGATTTGGTCGTTTGTCGTAATGTACTGCATTCGCTGCTGCAGGGCGAGCAATGCCGCCTGCACAACCACATACAGAGTTAATCATCACTAAAGACGTACCTGGACGGGCGAATGCTTGTTCAACATCTTCTGCAGAAGTCAATTGCTCATAACCACTTGCTTCCATCTCACCACGTGCCTGACGTACTATATCATTCATCAATAAGTTAAAATCCATGTTCATTTGAAAAACTCCTCTCAAACTTCACTATTAATAATAGCAGGTCATTAATAGACACGCAAAATCTAGGTTTTGGACGTGTTTGTAAATAATTGCTCAACTGCCTGTGAAACGGTCAAATCACCTTGTAAAATTTCTTTTTCCAGCGATTTCACTAGCGATTTCGTCTGTGGGGTTCCATAAAATTCATCCATTAGACGATCCAAAATCATCGTATGAAACCACTCTTTTGTCTGTGACTGGCGGCGTTCATCAAAAACGCCTGATTTAGTCAACGTTTCTTTAAAAGAACCGATTACTTCCCAAACTTCGCGTATTCCCATTTTTTCAATAGAAGAGACAGGCATTGCTTTTGTCGTCCAGCCTAGACTGGCAGGTTGCAGGAAATGAAGAATTTGCTCATATTCGGCAACTGTCTTTTTCGACATTTTCAAATTGTCTCCATCCGCTTTATGCACAACCAGCAAATCGGCCAGTTCCATAATGCCTTTCTTCATTCCTTGAAGTTCGTCCCCCGCACCTGTTAAAACGAGTAACATAAAGAAATCGACCATGCCGCGTACAATCGTTTCACTTTGCCCGACACCGACCGTTTCAATCAAGATAACATCGTAACCTGCAGCTTCACAAAGCAACATCGTTTCACGCGTTTTTTTGTGAACGCCACCGAGTGTCCCTGCAGAAGGAGATGGTCGAATGAAAGCATTTTCGTGTCGAACGAGTTCTTCCATCCGAGTTTTATCCCCTAAAATACTGCCACCTGTAAGGCTTGAGCTCGGATCAATGGCGAGTACAGCCACTTTAAATCCAATGTCACACAAATATTTCCCGAACGCTTCGATAAACGTACTTTTCCCCGCACCTGGAACACCCGTGATGCCGATACGAATACTATTTCCCGTATGAGGCAGCAATTCCTGCAGCAACTGTTGACCAGTACGTTTATCGTCCATCACGGTACTTTCAAGCAAAGTGATGGCTTTAGCTAAATGGAGCCTGGAACCATGACGAATTTCACGCGAAAAATCATCGACAGAAATCTCTTTTTTGTGAGATCGTCGAAATTGCTTTCGAGACGTTTGCCCCATGCCGTCATGAGTAGACTTCAGTCCACCCATCACATGCATTGCACTTTTCTGCTGGTTCTCTTGACCTTCCATTATTCCTTCACTTCCTCATACCCAAGACGTCTATAGATTTCTTCTATCACTTTCGCAGCTGCCACCGGAATGACAGTTCCTGGACCAAAGATTGCAGCAGCTCCGTTTTCACGTAAAAACGCATAATCTTGAGCTGGAATTACTCCTCCAACCACAATGAGAATATCTTCGCGATTCATTTTCTTCAGTTCACTTTGAAGTGCAGGCACTAATGTCATATGTCCAGCTGCAAGTGAACTTACTCCAATTACGTGCACATCGTTTTCGACCGCTTGTTTTGCTGTTTCTTCTGGTGTTTGGAATAACGGACCAATATCCACGTCAAAACCTAAATCGGCAAATGCCGTCGCGATGACTTTGGCACCACGATCATGTCCGTCCTGCCCCATTTTCGCGATAATAATTCGTGGACGGCGACCCTCGTTTTCTTTAAAGTCTTCCGTCATGTCTTTTACTGCCTGGATTTCTTCTTCATTTGAGAAGTTTGAACTGTATACGCCACTCACGGAACGAATCACCGCCTTATGTCGACCTGATACTCGTTCAATCGCATCTGAAATTTCGCCAAGAGTAGCACGAACACGCGCCGCTTGAACTGCACATGCAAGCAAATTGTCTTCCCCAGTTTCAGCCGCTTTTGTAAGAGCAGTCAATGCCAATTGCACGTCATCTTCATTTCGCGTTTGTTTCATTTTTTCAAGACGGTCGATTTGTTTTTGACGCACGACCGTATTGTCAATATTCAAGATATCAATCGGTTCTTCCTCAGCAAGTCGGAATTTGTTAACACCGATGATGATTTCTTTACCTGAGTCAATTTGTGCTTGTTTCTTAGCAGCAGCTTCTTCGATTTTCATTTTCGGTAATCCTGTTTCAATCGCTTTCGCCATTCCGCCAAGTTCTTCGATTTCTTCAATCAATGCCCATGCTTTTTGCATCAATTCGTCCGTCAATTTCTCAACAGCATAAGAACCTCCCCACGGATCGATCACTTTTGTCATCATCGTTTCTTCCTGTAGGAACAACTGCGTATTTCGTGCAATTCGCGCTGAGAAATCCGTCGGTAACGCAATTGCTTCATCCAATGCATTGGTATGCAGGGACTGCGTATGCCCCATAGCTGACGCATTTGCTTCAATTAATGTACGTGTCACATTGTTGAATGGATCTTGCTCCGTTAAACTCCATCCTGACGTTTGAGAATGTGTTCGGAGTGCCAAAGATTTCGGATTCTTAGGATCAAACGTCTGCATCATTTGCGCCCATATTCTTCTAGCAGCACGCATTTTCGCTACTTCCATGAAATAATTCATGCCAATTGCCCAGAAAAACGACAATCGGGGTGCAAATGAATCAATGTCGATTCCTGCTTTCAAACCAGTTCTCACATATTCCAAACCATCTGCCAATGTATAAGCAAGTTCGATATCAGCAGTTGCACCGGCTTCTTGCATATGGTAACCAGAAATCGAAATCGAATTGAATTTAGGCATAAACTTCGACGTGTATTCAAAAATATCCGCAATGATTTTCATCGACATTTTCGGTGGATAAATGTACGTGTTACGTACCATGTATTCTTTCAAAATGTCATTTTGAATAGTTCCCGTTAATTGCTCATGCGTAACTCCCTGTTCTTCCGCTGTCACGATATAAAAGGCCAAGATCGGCAATACCGCCCCGTTCATGGTCATTGATACTGACATTTGATCTAAAGGAATGCCATCGAACAAAATTTTCATGTCTTCTATCGAATCAATTGCTACTCCAGCTTTCCCAACGTCGCCTGTTACCCGTTCATGGTCAGAATCGTATCCTCGATGGGTAGCCAAATCAAAGGCTACTGAAAGCCCTTTCTGGCCCATTGCCAAGTTTCGGCGATAAAAGGCATTGCTTTCTTCCGCAGTTGAAAATCCTGCATATTGTCGTACAGTCCATGGACGTGACACATACATCGTGGGATAAGGTCCTCGTGTGTTTGGTGCAATACCTGGAAAATCCGACATATGATCAAGTTTTTCTACATCTTCTTTTGTATATCTAGAAGCCAGTCGAATGCCTTCATTCGTTAAATAGGATTCGTCAGCTTTTTGTGAGTCATGTTGTTGCGTTACAAACTGTTCCAGTTGAACTGCTTTGAAATCAGGCTTCATTAACATGGCCCCCATTCTTTTTAACATCAATCAATTGCTGCATTTTGGCAATGACATCCTGGCCTGCAAAAATAGAACCATTCAGACCTTGCTCACGCCATTTGTTTTCTTCAGTATGTCTACCCGCAACATCAATTATTGTTTGTTGATCGGCAATATTTAAGAACTGTGGCAGAATTTCGTTCGTTATTTCATCCTTGGCTGCACATACCACATATTCCATCTGGTTAGATTTTACCCAATGCCATGCAGATTGAGCATCAGAGAATACTGGGCTCATGACTGGATTTAATCCTCCCGCTTGCAGGAAACCTTGGACAAAATCAGCTCTCGGTTTAACGTCTTTCAAAACGCCAAATGACACAACGGCAGTTGAAAGTGGAAACTCACCGAAATGTTTTCGAAGTTGTTCGAAAGGAACTGCTAAGCGTCCGTACTCTTCTGCAGTGTCAGTTGTGACAATCGAATCTGACGGATTGGCATAAACATTCGTCCCGATTAATGAAGCTTTGCGTTTTGCGATTGCTTGTATTCTTGATGAGTGGACGTTTTTAGCCAGTGACATCAAATAATCTTCTTGTTCCGCTGGATTCATATCCACCGTTTTCAGGAACAAATCCCATGATTGTCTGACAAGGTCTGCAGTTAATGATTCGACATAAAATGAACCTKCTGAAGGATCAATCATTTTATTAACCATCGTCTCTTCGCGAATGACCAGTTGTACATTGCGTGCAATTCGCTCTGACGTTGGAGATGTGCCTGTCAATGCATCATAAGGTGAAACCGATAGGATGTCTGCGCCGCCTAGTACGGCTGAAAAAGCTGCATTTCCGGCTCTTAATAAATTAACAGTCGGATCTAATTTCGAGTATGATCTCAATGAAGTATTAGCAATAACGTTAATTGCTTCTTCCTTTTGGTTATATGCACTTGAAAACGCTTTCCATAATACGCGGAATGCACGTAATTTAGCTATTTCCATAAAGAAGTTCGTGTCGATTTCAAATTGTGTCGCGACCTTTGTTAATTCAGCTTGCTCTTCTGCTTGTTTCGAAAGTGCCAACAATGCATAGGCAAGTTCATGAACGGCAGTACCACCAGCGTAGTGAATAGCACTGGTTGAAATATTTCTGCTAAGTGACTGAACTGAGACGGGACCTTCAATGTAACCATTCAGTTCATCTAACTGCTGCTGAGTCATTCTGTCAAAGACTTGCATGATTTGATCGTCAGAGTCTTTAATTGATAAATAGAATGGATGGCTATTCAACAATTCAGCCAAGTCCTCTATTTCAGTAGCTGACCAAGCCCATGAAGGAACTGTAGCTTTGTAGACAGTCATGTCGTTACCTAGATTTAATTGTTCTTTTGCTTTATGTAGAAATTCTGAAGCCGAACCGGCATTTGTCGTTTGGGCAACAAGCCAAGTCGGTTCTTTTTTCGCATGCGAAATGACGGCGGAATGATTCAATGTTTTATGTAAATGTTCAGCCGTATAAAGCGGTTCGAGGTCGATACCTTCAAAAGTAGGTGTAATCAATTGTTCATACGGTTTGCC
>NZ_JBFUIO010000047.1:0-20668 GCF_056401835.1 Paenisporosarcina sp. P4_D4
CCGCTAAAATCAGAAGAAGCAAGCTTCTTCATCATTCCGCTCGACTTGCATGTATTAGGCACGCCGCCAGCGTTCGTCCTGAGCCAGGATCAAACTCTCCATAATAGGTGAGTCGATTAGCTCGACTTTGTTGCTGGCGTCAAATTAATGACGTTTTAAAATGAACAATTAAGTTCAAGTTTTTGCTTCCCACACCGAAGTGTGTTCCGCTTTATTGTTGACGTTTTGCTGTTCAGTTTTCAAGGTTCATTTGTTTGCCGTTGTTGTAATGGCAACTTTTATATCTTATCAAATCCTGTTTGCTATGTCAACAAAAAGTTTTGATATTCTTTTTTCACTTTGTCGCTTTCAAATCAGCAACTTTATAAATATATCAGCCTGACTTATAAAAGTCAACACTATTTCTTAAAAAGTTATAGGAATATAGAAATCGTTAATACACTAGCTATTCCTGGAACGCCAAGGAATGCAATCAATAAGCCAGATACAATGTTGACGGGAATGAAAAGACCAAATTGACTTGCAATCAAGTGGATTGAAAACAAGATGACAAAAGCAAAGGCAATTCTAAACCACCAAATAGAGAATGCTTCGATTACTCGTCCTTTTGATGCTTTGTTTAAAAATAAAAAAAGAAGTACAGCTATACCAATTAAATAAAGAGTCAGCCTCATGGAGCTTCTCCCACCTCTCATATAAGTTATCAACTAACTATATGAAGGAATCGGTATAACATATACTTCATTTCAAAAGGATTTTTCGTATTCTTGCTTCTTTATATAGAAAGAAGTGTTTGCTTTCGGTAATTTTGCGCTGGACAATGATAGCCAACTCATAGTCATCCATTAGTTCTTCAATGAGTTGCGCTTGCTGCCATTCTTCTTTCGTTTCTTTCATTAAAGAAATTAACTTTGTATCAAATTCTCTTTTAAGTTTCGCTTTCTTGAAAAACATGTGGCAGTTAGGCCTCCTCTTTATAACTCACGTCGGCCTTCTAACGCTTTCGATAAAGTAACTTCATCCGCATACTCTAAATCTCCACCTACAGGAAGGCCATGTGCAATTCGGGTTGTCCGAATTCCGGATGGCTTTACAAGACGGGAAATATACATAGCAGTTGCTTCACCTTCTATTGTAGGGTTCGTTGCTAAAATCAATTCTTGCACTCGCTCATCCTGCAGTCTTTTCAGTAAAGGCGGAACGTTAATATCTTCAGGTCCTATCCCATCCATTGGCGAGATCGCTCCATGCAACACATGATAAAGTCCTTTGTAGTCTCTCATTTTTTCCAAAGCGATGACATCTTTCGTATCTTGGACAACACAAATGATGGTGTCGTCGCGTTGTTTGTCTTGGCAAATATGGCATGGGTCTATATCTGTAATATGACCACAAATAGAACAGTAACTTAAGTTACGCTTAGCATCTACCAACGCTTTAGCAAATTCAAGTACAGTGTCCTCTTTCATACTTAGCACGAAAAATGCCAGACGGGCCGCAGTTTTCGGCCCAATACCTGGCAACTTCATAAAACTATCAATTAGTTTTGATATCGGTTCAGGATAATGCATGTGATTTCCTCCTAGAACATGCCAGGGAGGTTCAATCCCTTCGTGAATTGTCCCATCGTGGAGTTCGAAGTTTCTTCTGCTTTTTTCATCGCTTCGTTTGTAGCGATTACGATTAAGTCTTGTAACATTTCGATGTCTTCTGGATCAACAACTGATTCATCCAAAGCAACACTGATTACTTCTTTGTGTCCAGTAACAGTTACTTTAACCATACCGCCACCTGCAACACCTTCAAAATGTTGAGTTCCCAATTCTTCTTGAGCCTCAGCCATTTTCTTTTGCATTTTTTGCATTTGTTTCATCATACCTTGCATATTACCCATTCCACGCATACTATTTTTCCTCCCTAATCATCATGTATTTCTACAAATTCTTTACCAAATAATTTTTCCGCTTCTACAATCAACGGGTCTTCCGTGGCTGCTTTCTCTTCCTGCATAAAGCTTAACATTTCGTCTGCAGCTTGTTCCGTCTCACTTGGCTCAGCAGTTGCATCTGCATCAGAATCGGACTCCTTCAACCCTTTGTTGCGAATAAACTCTTCACGGATTTTCACCCAAGCTTCTTCAGGAACAAAAAGAATCTCATACATCTTACCTGTTAAATTCATGAGCAATTGAGAAAAGGCGCTTGAAAACGTTTGATTATCCGCAGCCATTTGGCAATGAATATCATATTTGAATTTTAACACAAATGCACCGGTAGATGCCGCAACTGGTTCTGCTTCATTCAATAATGCGGCATGTGATTTTTGCAATTGCGTCATAATCGTTGGCCAGTGCGATTTGATTAACTGAATATCTTGCTTCGTAGCCGTTTTTAAGACTTCCTGAATGCGGCCTGACGGTGCTTTGAAACCAGTTTGAGTTCTTAACCTCTGGCGTTTTTGTGATTCACTCGCTTGAGGAGTTTGTGAACCATTTGTTGCAATACCTTGTTTCAGTTGTTGTTCAAGCGCGATGACAGTTCGTTCAAGTTGAGCAATTTTCTCTTCAAAGGGACTTAAATCCACTGTCGCTTGCTGAGAATTAGTTACTTTAACTTGTGACATTTTTAATAGAGCGGTCTCTAAATAGACTTTTGCATGATTCGAGTAACGCATTTCCTGTTGAGTGGCTGATAGGATTTCGATGTAACGATATAACGTATCAATCGGGAACTGATGGGCAAGTTGTTTAAACTTCTCCTCACCGGATGCGAGTTCCAATAACTCATCAAGAGATGGAGCGGTATTCATTAATAACAGGTCTCTGAAGAAGGTAATTAAGTCCTCAGTTAAGCGAACTGCATCTTTTCCTTCTTTCATTAATTCTTCTAAAAGAGTTAATACTTTCCCAACATCTTTCGTTAATAAGGACTCTGCCAGTTGGTAGAAGATATCCTGACCAATTGACCCTGTTACAAGAAGTGCGTCTTCCACTGTCATTTCGTCACCACTGAACGATACCACTTGATCGAGCATGCTCAACGCATCACGCATACCGCCTGATGCAGCTTGCGCAATGACTTTCAATGCTTGATCATTTGATGGGATTCCTGAATCAGCCAATACGACATTCATGCGGTCCACAATATCGGATGCCGTAATTCGTTTGAAGTCAAAGCGCTGACACCTGGAAATAATCGTGAGTGGCAATTTATGAGGTTCTGTGGTCGCTAGTATAAACACAACGTGAGCCGGTGGTTCCTCAAGTGTTTTCAATAAAGCATTGAAAGCACTGTTGGAGAGCATATGCACTTCATCGATGATATACACCTTAAAACGCGAGTTTGCAGGAGCAAACCGAACTTTTTCAATGATATCGCGAATTTCTTCAACTCGTGAATTAGATGCAGCATCGAATTCAATAACGTCTGTATTCGATCCGTTGGTTATACTTTTACACGTTTCACATTCATTACACGGCTCAGATACGGGTGCCTTTTCACAGTTCAGCGCTTTGGCAAAGATTTTTGCCGCACTTGTTTTCCCTGTCCCTCGTGGACCGTTGAATAAATAAGCATGTGTCGTTTTATTATAAAGGAGAGCATTTTGAAGGGTTTGTTTCACATGTGCTTGACCTGACATTTCCGCGAATGATTGAGGTCGGTAAACACGATAAAAAGCTTGATACGCCAACTGATTTCTCCCCTTATAGTGTAATTTTAAACAGTTCTTTAATTATAACATAAGGCACTCACTCTAGCTCTTTGAAAGCAAAGAATTCGAGAATGAAAAAAGGCGTTCATTCGCATGGTTAGCGAACAAACACCTGTATGGAAGTATGTATACCGTGCACCTTCCTTCGACTGCTATACATAAGCGGAACCTCTGTCGTTAGCTCTGCCTAGGCAACCCTGCGGCACATGAGAAAAGTCCACTTAAGGCTGCTTCCTTCCGGACCTGACCTGATTCATGGATACCCATTGCGCAGGACCCAGACGTCAACACTACGTGCAAAAGTCAGACCCTACATATAAACAGCCTCAGAGAAGGAGTTCAGTCTCGCTAGAGCGGATTGCGAGTTACAAGACACCGCTACCTTCCCACCTAGCACGGTATTTATTAGTATACTTACTTAGCCACAAAAAATCAAATCCTTCTATTTCATTCTCTGAGACTTTTTACAAAATCATTACCTCGCTTGAAGGAAAAAGGGTTTTTCTTATTGAATAATAGGAATGTAAATTCATCCTCACTTTAAGGAGAAACTTAGCATGAACACAAAATTGATTTTAGTTGAAGGGTTGCCTGGCTTTGGGAAATCAACAACAGCCAAACTTATGCATGAACTATTGAAAGAGCATGATATAGAAAACGAACTTTTCTCTGAAGGAAACCTAAACCATCCTGCAGATTATGATGGAGTTGCTTATTATACAAACGAAGAATTTGAAAAATTACTTTCAGCAAACACTGAGTACGCAACTATATTAAAAGAAAATGCGAAACAACAAGAGAACGGAACTTTCATTTCCTATCAAAAAATGAAAAACACAAACCTTTCAAGTCTTCCTGATGACGTATATACACTTCTTTCAAAGAATGATATTTATGAATTGCCTCTCGATATACATATTCCACTTATGATAAATAACTGGAAGGAATTTGTACAACACGCGGTCAAGAGTCACAAAACCTATATTTTCGAATGCTGTTTTATACAGAACCCCATAACCATCAGCATGATTAAATACAATTCCTCTAGCGATATTGTTTCAGACTATATCTTACAGCTGGCAAAAATAATTGAACCATTGAACCCTTTGTTAATTTACGTGGATCAAGAAAATCTTCATGCCTCATTTGAAAAAGCCTATAAAGAACGAGACAACAATTGGGCTGAAGGATTTATTGATTACTATACGAATCAAGGGTATGGAAAAGCAAATGACTATACAGGAGTCGAAGGAACCTTAAAAGTTCTGGAAGCGAGAAAGTTATTGGAAAATGAAATCGTTGATCAAATTGATTTTATGACGGTAAGAGTGAATAACTCTTCGTATAATTTCACACAGTATAAAACCATGCTGGAAGTAATCGTGAAAGAAAAAGTGATTTAACACTTCAAAAGGGCAGCTCTCACTTCCCGCTTTCCTTTATTATCTTATGCACCGCAAATCATTTGAAAAAAATGCGCAAAAAAACAAAATACTTAAATTTTAATTTAATCACCTGTAGTTGTTGACTTTAGTTTTTGTACATGATAAATTATATCTTGTTGACACGGAGGTATACCCAAGTTTGGCTGAAGGGATCGGTCTTGAAAACCGACAGGGGAGTCAAATCCCGCGGGGGTTCGAATCCCTCTACCTCCTCCATTTTTTCAACAAACACGCGCATATAAATGGAGATTGTTATTCGTTACTAACGTAACGAATTTTCTTCTAACATAACTAATCAGAATATTATGAAGGCAACTCATTGAGTTGCCTTTTTTTGTGCTTTCTAATAACTAATTTCCAATGATTTGTAACGTAAACTGCTTTTCTACCGTCAAATGGAAGAATAAGGAGGGTTCGGATGAAATTTAAATCTTTATTGATTTCCTTTTTAATATCACTTGTATGTACGACGGTCTTCTTGCCCAATAAATCATCAGCTGAGTGGGCATATTCTTTTGTCGTATGGGATGGCTATGTTTACGTCTTAAGTGATGAGATTGTCGATCAAATCGATAAAGAAATCGGAGAAGTTACTTTATATTCTACGAATGAGGGTACGTATTCCGGTAATTTCTCAAATTCGTACGCCAGTGGCACGAAGTATTTTTCTATCATTGATACAAGCACAGATGAAGCGATAGCGATTGAAGACCCCGATGGGCAATATTATAAAGCGACGCGTGATGGGGAATATGCTGGCAACAAACTGCCCACCCCTTTTTCAGGTCCTAACAATAATGACGGTTTCACTTTACTCATCGGTCTGTTGGCACTTTTCCCAATCATTGCGTTTGCCAGCTACCTAACAGTTAAGCGAAACAAATGAGATATTTACAAATAGAAAAAAGCCTCCAGCTTTCGCTGAAGGCTCGTCCATTTTATCTACGTAACATCGATGTTTGTTGAATAAAGTGACCAATACGCTCAACAATCGGTTCCACAGTCTCAGGATTTTTCATCAAATCATAATCATTGATATTTAATCGCAGGACAGGACAGCCGTTGAAAGAATTGATCCAGTTTTCATAGCGTTCATGCATTTCGTACCAATACTCAACTGGAGTGGATTGTTCCATTGGACGCCCACGTAATTGAATGCGGCTTAAAATGTCTTCAATAGATCCATCCAAATAAATAAGTAAGTCTGGATGCGGGAAATACGGCGTCATCACCATTGCATCAAAGAGACTTGTATACGTCTCATAATCTGTTAGGTTCATTGTGCCTTTTTCCATATGCATTTTAGCGAAAATCCCTGTATCTTCGTATATCGAGCGATCTTGAATAAAACCGCCGCCGTATTCAAAAATACGTTTTTGTTCTTTAAAACGTTCTGCCAGGAAATAAATTTGTAAGTGGAAGCTCCATTTTTCAAAGTCATCATAGAAACGATCTAAATATGGATTGGCGTCCACTTTTTCAAAAGAGGTATGGAATTTTAGTGCGTCTGCAAGTGCTTTGGTCATCGTTGATTTCCCTACACCCACTGTACCTGCTATTGTAATCACGGCATTTTTTGGAATGCCATATTTTTCACGTAAGTTCATGCGTGGAGACTCCTTTTTTGTAGCGTTTCATCTACTTTATTTAAGATCCATTTCAAATCAGATTCGTTTTGAACAAAATCAATTTCATCTCCATTGAAACGAAGAACCGGAATTTCCGGATGTGTTTCTTCAAAGTACTGAATGAATGCATGGTAATCAGCTGAAAGTTGTTCCATATATTCTGCACTTATCAATTTTTCGAATTCACGCCCACGCTGTGCGATGCGTTTCATCAGTGTATCCAAGCTAGCATGCAAATAGATGACCATGTTCGGCTTTGGCATATCCTGAGTCAAAATACGGTAAATTGATTCGTACTTCACATACTCTTCTGCCGGAAGTGTACGTTTGGCGAAGATTAAATTTTTGAAAATGTGGTAGTCTGCAACGACAGGTTCATGATTGGCAATGTATTTCTTTTGAATATCACTTAGTTGTTTGTAGCGGTTGCAAAGGAAAAACATTTCCGTTTGGAAACTCCACTCATCGATATCTTCATAAAACTTATTTAAAAATGGATTTTCATCCACAATTTCTTTTAAAAGTTGAAACTTATTTGCATCGGCTATGGCCTTAGATAATGAAGTTTTTCCAACACCAATTGGGCCTTCAACTGTGATAAATGGAATCGGCATCAGAAGTCCTCCTACTCGTTCTCAGTCGTTCAGTGCCCTTTATTCTATCATAGCTGGAAAACGAAAAACAGAGCTAAAAACCACTTTTCCAAAGCGGAAAAGGGTTTTAGCTCTATCTTTTTTTCACGTGGAACATTTCATTAAGAACGACCCAGTTCTGTGGGAATTGGAAGGCAATGTGCCAGTAACTGATTCCTTTCAAACCTAATTCTTTTAATAAATCAAATTTTGCTTTAATCGAACGGGCATCCTCAAACCATACTACATGTTCTTTTCCGTCCCGCCAGTAATTGAAATATGGTGCTTGCGCTACCTCATCATATAAGATTGCTGCATTACGTTCCCGGGCAAGTTCCACAGCCCGCTTCGGACTAATCGTTTGAGCCGGTGGATTTCCTGGTTTATATGGTAATGTCCAGTCATACCCGTACAAATTTTGACCCATCATGATTTTTTTAGCAGGTATTTCTGTTAATGCGTACGTGAGTACATTACGTACCGGTCCAATTGGAGACACGGCCATCGGTGGACCTCCGCTATAGCCCCATTCATAGGTCATAATGACAACAAAATCGACTACTTCACCGATTTTTTTGTAATCATGCCCTCCATACCATTTTCCGACCTGATCGGCGGACGTTTTCGGAGCAAGTGCAGCAGAAAGAGTCAAACCTTTTGCTTTTGCCGCTGTTTTTAAACGCTTTAAGAAGTTAACATAGTTTTGTCGATCTTCTTTTCGTAAATACTCAAAATCCACATGAATATCTTTTGCATTTTTCGCCTTGGCCTCAGCCAGGATATTTTGAATGAGTTTATCTTGCACAGCAGTGCTCGCGAAAATGTCTTGTGCTAAAGTGTCACTGAATGCACCATTCTCGATATTGGAAATAACTATTGCAGAAACCATATTTTGATCTTGCGCAATCTGATCAAGTCCACTCCAATCCAATGGCGTTAACGTACCATCCCGTTTGACTTCATATGAAAATGGCATCATATACGTCAATAATGGACCACGTTTCTTTACCTCATCCAGCACGGCTTGGGATGGTTTTTCGGTGTACCATTCCACGTACGCATTCGTATCAGTCGTTGGGCGATTTGGATCTGGTGCGCCAGGAATGACAATCGTTTGACCTACTACCAAAACGTTCGGATCAGTAAGCTCATTGAAATTGGCCAGTGTGGTAGGGTCGACCCCGAACCTATTGGCAATAGAGTACAGACTATCCCCTTGCTTTACTACATAAATATTCATCTAAAACCTCCTTGTTCCACATCTCATTTATGCTATGCGTAGGATGAACAAAACATGCTACACTAAAATGAAGGAGCGATGCGAAATGGATGTATTTGAAAAAGACCAGACTTTCATGCTTGAAGCATTAAGCGAAGCTCAAAAAGCTGCCACTCTAGGTGAAGTGCCAATTGGTGCAGTTATTGTTTATCAGGATGAAATCATTGCACGTGCACATAACTTAAGAGAAACGACTCAAAACGCAACGACTCACGCAGAGTTGTTGGCAATCCAGCAAGCTTGTGCAAAAATCGGAAGTTGGCGTCTGGAAGAAATGACCCTTTACGTCACACTTGAACCTTGCCCGATGTGTGCTGGGGCAATATTGCAGTCACGAATTCCCCGGGTGGTTTACGGTGCACGTGACGTTAAAGCAGGTTGCGTCGACTCACTCTATCGATTGTTAAACGACGCTCGGTTTAATCATGAATGTGAGGTAACTGAAGGAATATTAGCCGAAGAATGCGGCGGAATTCTTACACAATTTTTCCGTAATTTGCGTGAACAAAAAAAGAACCGGAAACGAACTTAAGTTAAAGTTCATTTCCGGTTTTCTGCATTTTTCAATATTTATTTACTGATGATTTCTTTTCCACCCATATATGGACGTAAAACCTCAGGAATGATAACAGAGCCGTCTTCTTGTTGGAAGTTTTCCAAAATAGCAGCTACTGTACGGCCAAGTGCCAATCCACTACCGTTTAACGTATGCACAAATTCCGGTTTGGCATTTGGCTCACGACGGAAGCGAATGTTTGCACGACGTGCTTGGAAATCCTCAAAGTTACTGCAAGAAGAAATTTCACGGTACACGCCTTGTGCAGGAATCCATACTTCGATATCGTATTTTTTCGCTGCCGTAAATCCTAAATCCGCTGTACACATTTTCAAAACACGGTATGGCAAGCCCAATAATTGAAGAACTTTCTCCGCATGTCCTGTTAATTTCTCCAATTCATTATAAGAATCATCAGGATTCACAAAACGAACAAGTTCCACTTTGTTGAATTGGTGTTGACGAATCAAACCACGTGTATCACGCCCGGCAGAACCCGCTTCAGAACGGAAACAAGCACTGTATGCAGCAAAACCTTGTGGCAATGCATCTTTTGTTAAAATTTCATCACGGTAGAAGTTTGTTACCGTTACTTCAGACGTCGGAATCAAGAAGAAATCTTCTTTTTCAATTAAGAATGCATCTTCTTCAAACTTCGGCAATTGACCTGTACCTGTAAGACTTGCACGGTTTGCCAAATATGGAGGCAGCATTTCTTCATAGCCATGCTCTTCGGTATGAAGATCGATCATGAAGTTCATAAGAGCTCGTTCCAAACGAGCACCTAGACCACGATAGAACAAGAAACGGCTACCAGTTGTTTTTGCTGCACGTTCGAAATCGACAATATTCAAATCTGTCGCGATATCCCAGTGAGGTTTTGGTTCAAAATCAAATTCACGTATTTCTCCCCATGTACGATCTTCAATGTTATCATCTTCAGAATCCCCAACCGGAACGCTGTCATGTGGAATATTTGGAAGACGCATCATCATATCTGCAAACTTTTCTTCTACACTACGTAATTCTTCATCCAACACTTTGATTTCATCGCCTACTTGACGCATACGCAAGATTACATCGTCCGCATTTTCTTTATTGCGTTTCATAAYCGCAATTTTTTCAGATGCCTCATTTCGTTCTGCTTTTAATACTTCAGCTTTGCCGATTAGTTCACGACGTTTAGAATCAAGCTCTGCAAATTGATCAAAGTTCCCTAAGTCTTCACCGCGTTTTTCAAGTTTTGCTTTCACTTCTTCGTAATTATCTCTTACGCGTTTTACATCTAACATGTATTTTCCTCCTTCGATTTCGATGATGGGAGATTAGTAACAAGCGTTAAAAAGACGTTTTAGAAATCGCCGAAAAGCGTTGTAGCCCACTCTTGCTCGACTCCTCCGGTGAGGAATCGAAAACTCGTTTTCGAATGAGTTTCTGAAGCGAAGGTGCGAGCTGGGCTACGAAGCTGGACAACAAAAAAAGCCCTCCATCCCCTTGGAAAGGGACGAGAGCTACCCGCGTTGCCACCCTGATTGATTTGTCCATGCGAACAAATCCACTTGTCTCATAACGGCTTTTCAACCGGCTGCAACTTACTAATTTTCAGTCGCGCAACTCCAGGACGGATTCACAAGTGTTTTTACCAGCTCGCACCACCCGCTGGCTCTCTTCAAAAAACGGAACTTGTTACTACTTCCCATCAACGTTTCATATGTGAAATTATCCATACTTTACTACAGGATATGTATTTTGGCAAGCTGTTATACAAGAAAAAACATCAACTTACTCCATTTAAGGAACAAGCTGATGTCTTTTAAATTTCAATAATTAATTTACACCCACTGCTGTAAATGCTGATTTCACACTTGCCACTTCACTGCTGCTTGCGCCATAAAGATCAGTCGCTGCTTGAACAGCTGCTACACGGTATTGGCTAAAAGTAGAGTTTGGTGTTAAATACTGTGTTAACGTACGGTAGAAAATTTTACCCGTTTTGTCATTGCCGATTCCTGCTACGCTGACACTGTAATGTGTGCCGCCATTTGCTAACAGGTATGCAGCTTTGTTGCTGATTCCACTGTTCGAGTGAACACCGCCATTATCCTGTGTTCCCACATAACGTTTCGAGTAATGATCCGGATCTCCATTTTTTGTTGGGTCTTCCATGGATCGTAATGCATCGCCTGATGTTCCCGGCGTATAAATGTCTTCTCCCATTAACCAGTCAGGATTGTTATTGAAATGATATTCTACTAACGTACCGAAAATATCAGACATTGATTCATTGATTGCGCCTGATTCATTTTGATAGACTAAATCCGCAGTTGTATCCGTCACGGCATGAGTCAACTCATGTGCGATAACGTCAAGCGATCCTGATAGAGGGATGAATGTAGAGCCATCTCCGTCGCCATACACCATTTGCGAACCGCTCCAGAAAGCATTGTTGTAATTGCGACCGTAATGTACGGTAGAAATTAATTGTGCCCCATTGCCATCATAGCTATTACGGTTATGGACATTTTTATAATAATCATATGTTTGGGCAGCGTAAGCGTGAGCATCAACAGCTGGTGCATCAACAGCCGCGTTCAACACATTATCTGTATCCAACCATAACGTTCCTGGTATTGATGTACGGTTTTTACCATTATACGTAAAGATTCCGTTTCCACGCGTACGATCCACCAAATATGAACCCTTGCTGTTCGTTACCGTATTAAATGACTTCGTATCACCTAAAACGCCCTTACCCGAACCTACTGTGTTGGTACCTGTTGGTGATGTAACACCAGATGTTGATTTTGCTTCATGAATCTGATTATACGAGGCTAAAATCTCCCCTGTTTGAGCATCTACGAAGTACTGATAGTTACCTGGTGATGGATATAAGAATTCAAACTCAAAAGCATACGCGTAGTTAGCTTTTCCATCTTTCACATAGATTACGAATTCTGGTTTTGCTTCTTTCTCAAGTTCTGGTGCTTCTCCTACTTTTGCTTCCAGATCTTTGGATGCAATCGCTTGAGCTTCAGCATGTTTGATTTTTGCGCCACTCTTTAAAGATTGTTTTTTATCTAATTCTGGTGCTAGTTCACCAGATACAGCTGTCAATACACCATCCGCATCAATATGCGCCGTTAATACTGATCCGAAAACTGGTACACCTTTATAAACTTGTTGTAATTTTACTAGAGTGAAGCCAGCTTCATCTTTTGTTTCATCTAGTACTTTGAAATTAGAATAAGAATCATTGCTGGTTTTATAGAGTCCTTGTTTTTCTGCTAAATAATTTAACACGATGTCTTTTGCTGCTTTCTTCGATGGGGCTGTTAGTTTACCAGAAATAAAATCCGGTGTATTGCTTTTTTGATTCATGTGGACTTTTTCAGAATTTGCATTTCCTGGTGCTGCCTGTACTGGGGCAATAGCTGCAGATAATGCAACTGTTGCTGCTAAACTCAGACTCACGACTTTTTTCTTCTTCACTCAACTTCACTCCTCAGTTTCTGAAAATTCCGAAATAATTCCGGGTAATTCGTATTGTATCTTTTCTACTATTCTGAATAAATAGGTAACTATCACTGTTTTTTATTGATTAAATACAGGTTTATTATCCTGTTGAAAAAATGGATAATTTTTCTTGAACCAATCTTTAGAATCATTTGGTTTAAGAAACCTATATCAATAGATAGAAAGATTATCTAATTAATATCCATTTTTAATTTGTATTTACATATTTTTCTAAATTCAATTAAATGATTACAATTTAATAATCCCATTTAGAACTTCAAAAAAAAATAAGCCTGCACAATGGCAGGCTTATTCTTAAACTTTTTGCTTTATAAAATTTTCTACTAATTGGACAAAATAAGCAGTTACACGATGATCATCCGTCAGTTCAGGATGAAAAGAGCATCCTAAAAATTGTCCTTGTTGAGCCATCACAATACGACCGTTATGTTCACATAAGACTTCTGTCTTAGGTCCAACTTCATTAATATGCGGCGCCCTTATGAACACAGCAGGAAAATCATCCGCTACACCTTTTATTACAAGGCTCACTTCGAAACTATCGACTTGTCGACCAAATGAATTACGTTCTACTGTCACATCCATTACTCCTATATGCGGTTGCTCATATCCTACAAGTGAACCGGCCAGGAGGATAAGCCCTGCACATGTCCCAAACATCGGATGTCCCGCTTTTGCAAATTCGCGTAATGGTTCCATCATGCCGTATAAATCAATCAGACGACGCATCGCTGTGCTTTCTCCGCCCGGTAGAATTAATCCATCAATCCCAGACAAGTCTTCCACACGTTTGACAACGACCGCTTGTGCTCCGCTCGCTTCTATCGATTGAATATGTTCTCGAACAGCTCCTTGTAGAGCCAATACACCGATTTTCACCATATTACAGTACTCGATCCTGCATTCGATCTTTCGCTTCTAAACGAGACATTTCAATACCTTTCATCGGCACTCCAAGGTCTTTTGAAATCTCAACAAGTAATTTGTAGTCTTGGTAGTGCGTCGTCGCTTCAACGATTGCACGTGCAAATCTTTCAGGGTTATCTGATTTGAAGATACCTGATCCTACGAAAACTCCGTCTGCTCCAAGTTCCATCATCAATGCTGCATCTGCAGGAGTAGCTACGCCACCTGCTGCAAAGTTTACAACCGGTAATCTGCCCAAGTGTTTGATTTCAAGTAACACATGGTAAGGAGCACCTAGAATTTTTGCTTCCGTCATTAATTCGTCTTCATTCATGTGAATGATTTTACGTACCTGAGCATTTAATTTACGCAAATGACGCACTGCTTCTACAATATTACCCGTACCAGGTTCCCCTTTTGTGCGAAGCATGGAAGCACCTTCACCAATTCTTCGAGCTGCTTCTCCTAAATCTTTGTTCCCACATACAAAAGGAACGGTGAAATTACTCTTAATTAAATGGAACTCTTCATCTGCTGGTGTTAATACTTCCGATTCATCAATATAATCTACACCCATTGCTTCTAACATGCGGGCTTCAGAAATATGACCAATACGTGCTTTTGCCATAACTGGAATTGTTACTGCATTCAGTACTTCTTCCGTAATACGCGGATCAGCCATTCGTGCTACGCCACCTGCTGCACGAATATCAGAAGGTACTCGTTCCAATGCCATTACTGCTACCGCTCCTGCCGCTTCAGCAATACGAGCTTGTTCTGCGTTGATAACGTCCATGATGACGCCACCTTTTTGCATTTCTGCCATACCACGTTTTACACGATCCGTACCTGTTAAATGTTGAGTCATTGTATATAGCCTCCATTT
This sequence comes from Paenisporosarcina sp. P4_D4, assembly GCF_056401835.1. Classification (NCBI taxonomy): domain Bacteria; kingdom Bacillati; phylum Bacillota; class Bacilli; order Caryophanales; family Caryophanaceae; genus Paenisporosarcina; species Paenisporosarcina sp. P4_D4. The sequence goes on from NZ_JBFUIO010000047.1 coordinate 14,578, forward strand.
CATCTAATATTATTAGTATAATGAAGTATGACCATTTAAAAAGTGTCAGTTTCGAACTGTTTAATAAGGTCAGTTAGGAGCGAATGATGGATATTTGGCTCAATCAAGTAGATAAATCCTCACCAACACCTCTATACGAGCAGCTTTATCGTGAAATGAAGGAAGCAATCATTCGGGGTGACATAGAGGTCGGCACTAAGTTACCTTCTAAAAGACAACTGTCGGAGTTTCTAGCTATCAGTCAAACAACAATTGAACTCGCCTATGGACAGCTGGTTGCTGAAGGTTTTATTAAAGCTGTTGCGCGGAGTGGATATTACGTAGAACAAGTGGAAGAGCTTGCTTATGTAGATGAAACACGTATGGAACATGAGCAATCGGAATCGTTGAAACACGTCTACAGTATTGATTTTAACTCGGGTCGTATTGACACTTCTGCTTTCCCCTTCAATCAATGGCGAAAGTATGCAAAAGAAGTGTTAGATGAAACGTCTCGGGATTTATTGCTACTCGGTCACCCTCAAGGGGATGTGGAGTTAAGACAGGAAATTGCGAGTTATTTATACTCCTCTCGTGGTGTTCGTTGTACAGCACAACAAGTAGTGATAGGTTCAGGAACCGAACAGCTGATGCCACTTTTGATCCGTTTACTCGGGAAACAATCCGTCTTCGCCATTGAAAACCCGGGCTATCCGATGACCCACCATATTTTTGACAATAACGATCGGAAAACTTTGGCCGTTCCTGTCGATGAAGATGGTATGCAAGTAGCAGAATTGGATAAGAAATCTGCAAACGTTGCCTATGTGACGCCTTCCCACCAATTCCCTACCGGGGCGATTCTCTCCGCTTCCAGACGGGTTCAATTACTTAACTGGGCTTCTGCCAAAGAAGGGCGCTATATTATCGAAGATGACTATGACAGTGAATTTCGCTACGTTGGTAAACCAATCCCATCTCTTCAGGGAATGGATCAGCGAGAACGTGTCATTTACATCAGTACCTTTTCTAAATCACTTATGCCTTCCCTACGCATTGCCTATTTTGTGTTACCAATGCACTTGCTGCAAGCGTATCGACAAACATTTCCGTATTATTCATCAACGGTGCCGAGACTCGATCAACATGTTCTTGCGCAGTTCATGGGAGACGGCCATTTTTCAAAACACTTGAATCGTATGAGAAAGTTATACCGTAAAAAATTGGAGAAGTTAACGCAAGCATTGGACGCGTATAAACCTACAGTTCAAATTTCAGGCGAGCAAGCAGGTATGCACATCGTTTTAACGATTGATAGCGAATCGTCTGATCGCGAGTTAGTTGAACTTGCGAAACACCAAGACATTCGGGTATACGCCTTGTCCGACTACCATCATCCAACCGAAAATATCCCCTCCAACCCCCAAGTGCTGATTGGTTTCGGTGGTTTTGAAGAAGAAGCATTTGGACCAGCAATAGAGGCCTTAATGAAAGCTTGGCATATAAAGAAAGCATAAAAAAACCGTGATTTCTTCAATTGAAGGAATCACGGTTTTGATTTGTTTTTTGCTTAGAATAATCCACCGACAAAGTCAGAAGCACCATTCCATAGTTTGCCGAAGAAATGACCAACACCTTGTAAGCCTAAAGAGAACCAGCTTGCACGTTCAACGGCTTCAGTTGTTACAACATCAGAAGAATTTGAAGCGTCTGTGATGTACCCGTAATCTGACCCTTCAGACTTTACAATTTCCACATGACCAATTACTTCATCCTTCTTAATCGCAGCTTCCAAAGAACCATCTTTCATTTTCTTCTCATCAAGCACCAATTTGGGCTTGTATAAATCTTTTTCGCTTGATTTAATGACCATTTCAATCGGCTCTTTTACTGTAATGCCGACTTGGTCTTCTTTCCCTTTAATTACAGGGATATCTTTTTGGTCTTTAAATACATACCCTGCAGGTAAAACTTCTTCTTTTGCAAATTGCGAGAACCCATAATCAAACAATGCACGAGCAGCGTCAAATCGTGCTTTGTAAGAACCCTCGCCTTTGCTGTCTACTGCCTTCATGACAACCGCAATCACACGCATTCCATCTTTTTCAACTGTACCAGTGAAACAGTGGCCGGCAAAATTCGTTGTACCGGTTTTCAGCCCGTCTACTTTAGCACCCTTGTATTCATACACCAATCCTGGAAGCATGAAGTTCCAGTTTTCCATGTTGATGGCGTCGTCTGTGCCTTCACGGAAAACTTTTCGTGGAATGCTCGTCGTTTCAAGCACTTCCGGATAATCTTTCAACAAATGGTAAGCAAGTTTCGCAACAGACTTTGCAGGCATAACGTTTTCATCCTGAGGTCCAGTACCTTGAGGGTGCATGCCTTGTAGATCAGAATTGCTCAACCCAGTAGAGTTGACGAATTTATATCCTTCCAATCCCATCTCTTTGGCTTTCTTGTTCATCATGTTGACGAATTCTGATTCCGTACCTGCAATCGTTTCAGCGATGGCAATGGTTGCTGCATTGGCTGAATAAATCGCCATTGCTTCATATAATTCCTTGATAGAGTATGACCCATCACGACGAAGAGGCACGTTACTCAATACACGATCTTGTGAGATCTTCCATGTGTAATCTGTTACTGAATATTGTTGATCCCAAGTAACTTGTCCGTTTTCAATCGCTTCAAATAATAAGTACTCAGTCATCATTTTCGTCATACTTGCTATACCTAAAGCTGTATCTGCATTTTGTTCGTATAATATTTTTCCTGTATCCGCGTCAATTAATATAGCACCGTCAACCAATAAATTCAGACTCTCTTCAGCATCTGTAGAAGCCGGTTGCGTTACAACCATACTTACCATCAGAATCGGAAGGAGTAACCAGCGCACTAGCGCCTTGCTCACTGCACTTTTCACTTCAGAACCTCCGCCATTCTCTTTTTTAATTTTCCCTTGCTCATTTTATCACAAAAATCTGGCATACGGGACGTTCTGAAAAAAAAGCACCCAATCTGCCTAAAATATAGACGGCAGATAGGTGCTAAAGTTCCGTTATTTAATTAGATAGAGTAATTTGGAGATTCTTTCGTAATTTGCACGTCATGCGGATGGCTTTCAATCAACCCTGCACCCGTCATTTTGATGAACTGTGAATTCTCACGTAAATCTTGTAAATCTTTCGTTCCACAGTATCCCATACCTGCACGAATACCACCCATCAATTGATGGATTGTATCTGAAAGTGGTCCTTTATAAGGAAGACGACCTTCAATTCCTTCAGGTACTAACTTTTTAGCATCATCTTGGAAATAACGGTCTTTCGAGCCTTTTTCCATCGCCCCAATTGAACCCATTCCACGATATACTTTGAATCGACGACCTTGGAAGATTTCAGTTTCTCCAGGACTTTCTGAAGTTCCTGCTAGTAAACTTCCGAGCATAACAACGTGTCCACCTGCCGCTAAAGCTTTTACAATGTCTCCAGAATACTTAATCCCACCATCGGCAATGATTGTTTTGCCATGTTTACGAGCTTCTGTCGCACAATCGTAAACAGCCGTAATTTGGGGAACACCGACACCAGCAACAACACGAGTTGTACAAATTGATCCTGGACCAATTCCTACTTTCACCACATCAGCACCAGCTTCAAATAATGCCGCCGTACCTTCAGCAGTTGCTACATTCCCTGCGATGATATCCAATTCAGGATACGTTTTACGAATCTCACTGACAGTATCGATTACGCCCTGTGAATGACCATGAGCCGTATCGATAACAATCACATCGACTTGAGCTTTTACAAGGTGTTCAACACGCTTCATTGTGTCAGAAGTAACTCCTACTGCAGCACCCACCAACAAACGTCCATGATGGTCTTTTGCTGCATTGGGGAACTCAATTACTTTTTCGATATCTTTTATCGTAATTAACCCTTTTAATACACCGGACTCATCCACAATCGGTAGTTTTTCGATTTTATATTGTTGTAAAATCTTTTCTGCATCCTCAAGAGTTGTCCCTACTGGAGCAGTAACCAATTCTTCTCTCGTCATCACATCTTCAATTGCCAATGAGTAGTCCTGAATAAAGCGAAGATCACGGTTTGTAATAATCCCGACCAACTTTAACTCTACTTCATTGTTAACAATCGGTACACCAGAAATACGGTATTTACCCATTAAATGTTCTGCATCGTATACTTGATGAGTCGGCGTAAGGAAGAAAGGATCTGTAATAACGCCATTTTCAGAACGTTTTACCGTGACGACTTGCTCAGCCTGTTCTTCAATGCTCATGTTTTTATGAATCACACCAAGACCACCTTGACGAGCCATTGAAATCGCCATTGCAGCTTCAGTGACCGTATCCATACCAGCACTGATGATTGGTATATTTAATTTGATTTTTGACGTCAAATGAACAGACAAACTAACATCTTTCGGTAACACTTCAGACTTCGCTGGAACAAGCAGTACATCATCAAACGTTAAGCCTTCTTTAACAAATTTTGATTCCCACATAATCTCTTACGCCTCCCTATATCCTCATGAATATTATTGATAAGGTTATCAGCGGCTACATGGACTGTCAAGGAACATGTAATAAGAAAGATTATTCGGATATTTCATTAAATATATTGCAACAAATCACCTTCAATTTTCTTTGGCGATGATTGTGGTGCATAACGTTTTACAACTTGCCCGTCAGGATCGACCAAAAACTTTGTAAAGTTCCATTTAATATCTTCGGTCAATAACCCTTTCTTCTCAGAAACCAAGTGTTGGAACAATGGATGAGCATTGTCACCTTTCACATCTATCTTCTGGAACATCGGGAATGATACGCCATAATTCAATTGACAAAATTCCATTGTTTCTTTTACATCATCAAACTCTTGATTGCTAAATTGCCCGCATGGGAAACCTAAAACGACAAGACCTTGATCCTTATATTCATCATATAATTCTTGTAACTCTTGAAACTGTGGAGTGAATCCGCATTTACTAGCAGTATTCACAATAATCATAGGTTGCCCTTTATAATCACTTAATGAAACTTCCTTGCCATTCACTAAAGTTGCAGCATAATCATAAACATTCGTCATTTGGCAACATCCTCTCGTCTTGCATTTTATATTCTTAACATATCGAGTTACCCGGTAATGTACAAGTAATTGGATTCATCAATACGCTTACAAACTAGCTATAGGTTTAATAGTTAACGATTGATAGATTAATGGATTACTTCATGACAATCACTCTTTCAAGACGTATAGCATGCTGTAGATAATCTCATAAGCCAAGTTAAGTTGATTAGTGAAACAAGATATCTTTTCTAAAACAGGGGTTTGAAAATTTATCGCTCAAACTCATCTCACTGGCTAGTAGACTTGTTGAATCAACTTCTCTTAATCAACTGAATCTTCCCTTTAAATAACCCTTCCTCCTCGGAAAAGAGCCATGGAAGTACGCAGAGTGGTTTCTCATTTAAGTTCTTGGGTTATTACATAAAGTTACGGTCTTAGAAAAGACTAATTGTTTATATTTTCGCTGTGCTCCTGTTCAAACCATTTAAATACAACACAAAAAAACCGATACCCCAGAAGGTACCGGTTTCTTACTTTGCCTAGCGGCGTCCTACTTTCACAAGGGGTGCCCCCAACTACCATCGGCGCTAGGCTGCGAAAAGAGTTGCACTGCGCATTTCTTCGTCATCTGCGGGCTTCTCGTTTCTCACGTATGTTATACGCTCCGAGACTCGCCCCCTTGTTTCCTCGAACTACTTGCACCTCTCTTTTCTCGCACACCTTCGATTCCTGTTTAAAAGAACATAAAAAAAACCGACACCTCGAAAGGTATCGGTTTCTTATTTTGCCTAGCGACGTCCTACTCTCACAGGGGGAAACCCCCAACTACCATCGGCGCTAAAGAGCTTAACTTCCGTGTTCGGTATGGGAACGGGTGTGACCTCTTTGCCATTATCACTAGACTATTTGAGTGTTTGTTCACTCAAAACTGGATAAACGGGTCATTGAAAACCATTCAAATTCATTTTGGTTAAGTCCTCGATCGATTAGTATTCGTCAGCTGCACACGTCAC
>NZ_JBFUIO010000048.1:0-20466 GCF_056401835.1 Paenisporosarcina sp. P4_D4
TGCATGTGCAATCCAACCACCAAATAGTGTGGTCGAAAAGAATTGTGTCACCCGCTCGAATCCAGCTTGTTGTAAGAGTTCTTCAATCTGAGTGGCAGGTACGAATGATAGTTCACGAACCGACTCTTCCATCGCCTCCACATCTTCTTGCGTTAAATCAGTTAAATCCAGCCAAATCGATTTCCATAAATTCATCCGCTCATCGAATTCTGGATTCGATTGATCACCGAACATCGATACGAGAACAAATGGAGCTCCCGGTTGCAATCTTTCTCTTACTGTTTTCAATAAACTCAGTTTTTCTTCAACTGTTTCAACGAAATGGAGGACAAGCAAACATGTGGCAGCATCAAATGTTTGATTAAATTCGATTTGTTCAATTATCCCTGTGTGTATGGACACTCGATCTTCAATTCCTGCATTTTTCGCTTTTTGCATAGCGACTTCAAGCATGGCTTCTGAAGGGTCAACCCCTGCGAAAGTCCACGTAGGATTTGCTGTTCCAAAGGTCACGATTTCATTTCCTCCGCCAGCTCCAATGACCAACACTTTTGCGGAGTCGTTTACATTCGCACGAAGGAATGACTGAACCATCCGGAACAATGCATCGTAAGTTGGTAGAGCACGGCGAATGCCTTTATCGTATTCTCTTGCCATTTCCAGATCAAATTCCAAATCATCTTTCATTTTGTTTCCCCCATTAATTAATCATTTATTACCTTCTATTATGGGACAGTTCATTGAAACTTTCAAACCGCTACATATTCGCTATCTTAAGAGACTAAATGGTACACTTTTACAATAAAAGCGAAAAGCTTCTTTCTAGCCAGACACTGGTGCTTGGAGTTGGAACTAATAAATCATATGCCCTTTTGGAGGCTGATATATATGGAAAATACTATGATAAAGCGGACTCTGGGCCAAACAGATTTACACCTGTCCCCCCTTGGACTAGGGACTTGGCAATTCAGTAAAGGATCAGGTGTCGTTGGCAGATTTTGGGGAGCACTGGATGATGAACTTACGGAAAACATCATTAAAACGTCATTGGATGGCGGCATCAATTGGTTTGACACTGCTGAAGTATATGGTGGTGGTGAGTCCGAAAGAATTTTAGCGAAAGCGCTTGAAAATATAGGTGCAAGCCCTGAAGAAGCTCGAATTGCGACTAAATGGTGGCCTATGCTTCGAACAGCAGGTTCCATTCCGAAAACGATTAATAATCGTAAAGAGGCTCTTCAAAATCGCAGGATTGACTTGTACCAAATTCATCAACCCTATTCACTCTCATCCGTTGAAAAGCAAATGCAGGCCATGATCGAGCTAGTAAAAGCTGGTCATATTAACCATATTGGCGTTAGTAATTTCAACGCTTCTGCAATGGTCAATTCCCATCGGATTCTTAGTGAAAACGGACTGACACTGGCTTCGAATCAAGTGAAATACAGTTTACTGGACCGACGTATGGAGGAAAACGGAGTTCTGGATCGCGCGAAGGAATTAGGCATTTCCATCATTGCTTACTCGCCACTTGAGCCAGGAATACTAACTGGGAAATTTCATGATAATCCTGCATTGATTCACGATGCCAAAGGACCTCGTAGATTTCAACGCAAATTCAAGGAAGCAGGATTGGCAGAATCTAAACCACTCATAACTTTACTGGATGCCATTGGTGAAAAATACAATGTCAGTGCCAGCCAAGTAGCTTTGAACTGGACTATCCATTATCATGGAGAAACGGTTTTTGCGATTCCCGGTGCCACTAAAGTTCATCACGCACAAGATAATGTCGGTGCATTAACGTTTAAACTCGATGCGGGAGAACTCGAAGAAATTTCACGCGCTTCGTGGAAAGTTCTTCAAAAATAACAGGAATAGTTATATTTCGAGGAGTGAGTTCATGTTAGAAAAATGGATTGAAGAAGCGACCGGACATCGTGTTAGGAGAAGTGACACTTTAGTAATCCGATCCCACCGTTAATCGTCACAAAAGAACAAATTGATGTAGGACTTCAATTACTAGACGAAGCATTAATGGAATACGAAAAAACATTAATGAGTTTAGAGGGTATATAGAGAATGAAATGACTAGAGGCTGACTCACTATTGAGTAAGCCTCTTTCTCTATTATTTTGAATAACGCCTTCATAGATTGATATATCAAACATATAATGGATTAAAGAAAGGAGAGCTTCGTAATGACCGATCCCATTCAAACAATGATTCAATTATTACAAACGCTGATCCCCCTTATACTGGGTACCATTCTCTTTTCCAGCACCCTGATGTCTCCAAAAAGATGGCTTGTCGCCATCACTTTATTTATAGGAATTAGCGGGCCATTCATTTATTCCCTGTTTGATGAACAATCTCATCCCGCAATCGGTGCAAATATCGGTTTGGGTCTCTCCATACTTTTTGTATGGGTTTGCTCAGGACTGCTTGTACTCATTGCCCTCATTCGTATCTACTTCAACATAAAACAACAAAAAAACTAGAACAAGCGACATTTTGTCGAATGATTCTAGTTTTCTTTTGTTCTACATACATTTCGCTCAAATGTAACCAATAACAAGAAAATATACCGAAGGTCGCATAGCCGAGGTTTAATTTTTCAACTTGTCTCTTCATTCGCCAAATCTACAATGTTTTCACCAATAGGTTCCCACAATTCGATTTTGTTTCCTTCCAAATCTAAAATGTGTGCAAATTTCCCGTAACTTTCTTCCAAAATAGGTGCTAGGATTTCGACACCTTTCGTTTGAAGTTCTTCAGCCAATTCAACCAAATCATCTACGCGGAAGTTAATCATGAACTGCTTCTGTGATGGTTCAAAGTAAGTCGTCTCTTCTTTAAACGGCGCCCATATCGTCCTCCCTATACCAGGTGGCTTTACAGCATTCCACAGAAACATTTTGCCGTACTCATCCGAATCAATTCCTAATTTTTCTTTATACCAGTTACGCAAGGCTATTGGGTCCTCGCTTTTAAAGAACACTCCACCAATTCCTGTTACACCTGCCATTAATATCACTCCGATTTTTTATAGGTATTGTTAATCGCACATTTGCGCTAGTCACCTGAGCCAACAAATATGAAAACCACATACCTGTTGGCCTCAAACTTCACGTTCGTGCGGCAAGCAAGGTCAAATGCACTCCCTCGGTTTTTATTCTATTTCAACAGCTTTCTATAGCATAGCCCCTTTTAATAAAATGTTTTCTATAGATTAAAACTTTTTTGTCAAAATAAAGTCAAATGTAGTATTAATGACATGAAAGGAAGAATGAGCAAAGTGAAAAAGAGGAATAAGGCAATTCCACTGTTCATCACTTTTACTGCCGCAATGTTGATTGCACTCAGTTTGCAAACGGATAAAGGATCGGCTTTTATGAAAGAGATGAAAGACATGTTTCTCCCTGAGAAAGAATCGATTCAAAGCATCGAGGGAGAGGATGAAGAAACTGAAGTCCAGTTAAATAAAGGGAAAGATTCGGGATATGTGATTTATGTAGATGAGACACGCTACAAGCTGACCCACGGTGAGGAATCAGATATCATTACCCCTGTTTACCCAGTGCCTGAAAATTATCCGGAAGTGACGATGGAAATCAGGCAAGTTCCCGATGAGAAACCAGAAGAACTTGTTGCTAAATTTGGAACCGAGCTAAAAAAAGACTTTCCCGGGCTCCGGGATATTGTAGAAGTAACGGAACCCGTAAAAGGATTTGAGTTACATGGTGCAGCAGGGAATGAAGCAAACAGCAAAATCGTTCATGCTTATGTCATCAGTAACGGGAAAGATGGAAGCTTTGTCATCACGCAGTACTATTTCCTCGAAGCTGCTGAAGGACATGGAGCAAGATTTCATCATATGCTAAAAACCTTTGAGATCGTTGAATAACCTTTAAGAGGAGCCGGCCAATCCTGTTCCTCTTAAAGGTTTTTGTTTTCCACAAATAAATACTGGTTTACATGATGGTTAACCGAGTTTCATCACGTGTGTCGTATCAGGCGTATCATGAGTTTCTTCAAATCCGTTCGCCCGGTAAAAAGCATCTGCTTTTGCAGATTCAGTACGACACGTGATTTTTGAAAAATTTCCTTTGGCATGGTTCACAAGTTCGGTGAGTAATTGAGATCCTACCCCTTGTCGTCTGGCAACTCCGAGTGTATAAAATCTCCTTAAGCGAGCTTCATCTTTGTTTTCCGTATACGGATTTTGATTGATGCCGCCGATTGCCACTAATTTATCGGGACCTTCCCACACTCCGAAAAGTGCTTCCCCATCTTTGTTGAACGTATTTGATCCATCTTCATAATCATGTACTAAACGAGTCAAGAAACGGTAACCTTCTTCTTCACTTTCTGTTACCAGCTGCGATACGTCTACTTTCTTCAAATCTTCTATTCGTTGAACTTTGAACGTCATCTGAGTTTCTCCCCTTTAGTTAATAGTTTAATTATTCTAACTATATACTATTTCGCTAAACACGGACTCATTCCCTTTATTTTTGGCACTTTTAACTTCTTTTGATTTTTAATAAAGAGGATTTTTCATCGTACATTTCGGCTGAATGCATGTTCCGCTTGAGCAAAGAATATGGTCAAACTACCTTTGACCATACTCTTTCTTGCGGCTTGCTAGGTGCAAAAGTAATCTTATTAAAAATCAGCTTTAGCTTAAATAAAAGATGGATTCTGCTTTCTTGCCACGGACGACCTAGCAATTCTTTAATCACTTGAAATGTACACAAAAAAAGAGTGGGAAATTCCCACTCTTTTTCATTACGTTAAACTTCCACTGTATTTCAGCTCGTCAATTGAAAGTTGATCCGCCTTGCCATCTAAAATGGCTTCAACGTCTTGCAATGTTTGTGACAATGCCACTGTCTTTCCTTTTTGGCCCGTAACAGATTCTGCAACAAAAAATGGTTGCGTGAAATATGCTTCCAGCCGTCCTCCCCGTTGATATGTTTCCACCTCGGATGCAGGAATTTTCTCATTGCCATGCACAGCTACTACTGATCGTAATTCACGGTAGCGACGCAACAATTTTTGTGCACGCTGTCTCAAATTAAAATGACGTTGGTCCAAATCAATCCCTTCCAAAATCGAGGAAGTTGAATAAATCGGGTGGACAGCTGGGTATTGGTGACGGCTTGCCAAATCCGCATCCAGTTGCCACAATGTTTCAAGTGGACCATATGGCATGTCTTCGTCCACCACTTCCCCAGATAAATCTACAAGAATGGTTGTTACATTTTGCACGCGTTCTGCAACTAGTTTTTCCTGTAAGTCCAACAGTTCACCAGACACGATATAACTCTTGTCTGTAATGAATATCACTTCTCCATTTTGTGAAGTTAAAGTCGAGTATGTTTCATTGATCGTAGTTGTGACGATATCAGCCAATTCAGTTGTCCCTTCAAGTTCAGGATGACTCCCTTTCGGCAGTAAAAAGACTGTAGTGAGGTCGCTATCTTTAAAGCGATGCATCAATTCAGCCAGGATCACCACTTGCCCCATGCCTGGACGAGCCACTATACCTGTCGTACCGCCTTTTACAAGCGGTGCAAAGAAATCCAAAGTCTTAATTTGCGTTTCAATCATATTCAATTTCTCCCCTCGAATGATTAATTCGTCTATTGAACAATTAGCAAGTGATGCAAGACCAACCAAAGTGCGAACCTCCGCTTTTCCTAAATCAATTTTTCCCGTGCATAAATTAGACACGGTTGCTGGCCGAATGCCAATTGATTTCGCTGCGGTTGTTAAATTTGGAACTTTTCTTCTGAGTAAAGCGACATTTAAACGAATATTATCCATTATCCAATCCCCCTTTATTACTTTTAATAGTAATTTAAATTACTTTATAATGCAACAAGTTTTCTTTTTACAGTAAAAATAATTACTTTAAAAGTAACCAATGATTGCTCTTGTGATAAACTTTGCAATTTCAAAATCATGTATGAGGAGAAATTTATCAATCAAACTGGATCAATTAATTAGTTAAAATGAGGCATTTAACAATAAACGTCTCACAACCTCAAGCGAAATCAAATTTTAAACAATAAAAAAAGCCGTCCTTTACAGGACAGCTTTCAATAATTAATGTGTAAACTTTTTATCGACATTGTATTTCGCAACAAATTTATTGATGGCATAGGTCTCATAAATTTCACGTTCCATTGCATCATCAACATAGAAAATTTTAATTTTCGCTACTTCATCACGGTGCTCTTTAAGTGGTGAAACATTATCTTCAAAATGTTTTTTTACACGTTGTCTTACTTTACGTGCTTTCCCAACGAACAAAAGCTCATCTGCTTTGTTGTAAAACATGATGATGCCGCCTTTGTCTCGTGCAATTTGATGGAAGTCGATGAAACCATAAATTGATGGAATTTCTGGCTCGTCGTTTGATCGGTCTTGTTCACGTTGAACAATTGTTAAGTCTGGTTTTGGCATTTCAATCTTAATCATATTCAGTCACGTCCTCACTTCTTTAGAGTGTAATGCTATCACAAATAGCGTTAAAAATCTATCAGTTATACACAGTTCACCAATAGAGAAAGTTTTAGCCAACCCAATAACGTTTAATCACATTTCCATCATCTTCAACAAAGTCTTTGTCTTCGACGCCACCATTCTTTCGGATGGTTTTTTCAGAGCCGATATTAATTGCGTCACATACGACTAAAACACGATTGATACCAAGCTCTCTTGTTTTTTCAAGAGCCAATCTCAGAATTTCTGTTGCATATCCTTTTTGGCGTTCAGATGGACGAATACCATAGCCAATATGTCCACCGGCGTTCATCAAGTGATTAGTTAACGAATGTCGAATATTGACCACTCCTAGAATGCGGTATTCCTCATCAATTAACCAGTAGGTCGAATCAGGCACCCATCCTTCGGGTAAGCCAATCCCTTTTTCAGCTTCCAGTAAGGACGAAACCATTCCTTCAAAATCTGTGGGGTCTTTACCGATTACCCAAGGAATCATTTCTTCTTCGCTTTCTTTCCATTCCTCATAGAGAGACATATAAGCCAGCTTCAAGTCCACACTTGGTTTTACTAATTTCACCATGCATTTCACCTCACAACCTTTATCTTAAGCTTTCAATTGCCTGTTTCACACTGCCATATGTATTGAATGAAGTAAAGTCAATTCCTGCTTGAACTACTGCCATTGATAAGTTCGGCCGAATTCCAGTAAACATGATGTGAATACCCAATAATTGCAACACATTATGAATCGTGAAAATATGTTGGGCTACTTCTGAATCAATCGTTAAGATACCGGAAAAATCAATAATTAAATGATCTATGTCTAGAGTTGGTATAGTCGGTAGAACATTATTCAATAAATGCTGGACTCGTGAATAGTCAATAACACCGATTAAAGGTAAAACAGCAATACCATGCTGGATTGGTACGATTGGTGCAGACAATTCGTTGATTTCTTTTTGGCGATCTTTCAATTGGTCATCACGGTAAGCCTCATATGCAAAAATCGTTTCAATCATGTTGACATCCAGTAGATAGCTTATACGATTGTTGATTTTCAAAACATCTTCTGTCGATAAACCATGCTCCATCGAAATTCTATTAATGTTTTCCAAGTACATCAAACGATTTTTTGCATAAGGTTTGATCATTGTCGATAATTGAGAAAGCATAGCAGCTTGTTGTTCTCCATTCTTTTTACTCCATTTGACCAATTCCACAGCAGCTACTTCATTGCTATCTTCAAATGACTCAACCAATAACGTCAAAAATTCGACATTGATTTTGATTGATTGCTGAATCATTTCATCCGTTACTTCGAATTCCACGTTTTTAAGTGCAGAATCCATCATTTCTGTAACAATTTCTTCTGCATGATCCACCAAATATTTACCTACTTTTAAAATATCATCCACAATTGTGCACATCCTCAATTTATTATTGTTAACTATTGCTCTGTAAGAGAATATTACTATAAACACAAGTGGAAAGCATGAATATTCAGTAATTTACTAATTAAATAGTAAAAACCCACTCGAGTGAGTGAGTTTCGTTTTTTATCTTATCCTTGGGTACTTTGAATAGCCTGACCAATTTTTGATTCGGTAATGTTCCAGTGAGAAGCGTGCCAGACTGGCTCTTCGTTCGACACGATGAAAATTTGTGGTGATTTATGCTGAACGCCTAAATTACTTTCGATTTCATTCGATACTGGACGACTTTCGATGACTTTCACTAAGTAAGCGTCAACACCCGTTTCAAATGAAGTGAATTCGCGATAAGCAGCAGCACTCACAGGACAAGTAGTACTATGCTTGAACAGTAAGACAGGCTTTTCTTTTGATTGTTGAAGAACATTTTCCCACTCTGGAATTGTTGTGATTTCTGTATAGGTTGTCATCAGTCATCATCCTTTCAATAGTTAGTTTTCCTATTATCTCGAATTTCAAACCGATTTGCACATAACTTGCCTACGTACAAACAGTTTAAAATTCTTATACTTGAGCGATACTCATACTGTACTAAACTAAACCAACTCAACAATTTGAAAGGAGAACAAATCATGAAGACTAAAAAATATGCTTTTTATGGACCCTTCCTATTAACGACTGCGTTGCTGTTAAGCGCATGCGGAGAAAAGGAGGAAGTGAAAAATGGACCTACCGGGGAACAAGCCGAAAGTGAATTTGGATTCCGTTCTTTTGATTTAAATATAGATACGGCAGATCAGAAAGACGCAATTGATGTTTCGTTTGACGTGGATGTATCCGAGACTGAAGCGGAGTACTTGAATAAGCTGGAATCGTTAAATTTGTCGGGAGATAAAGCTTATAAAAAGCTTGAACCACTCTTTAAAGAGCTTGCACTTACGAAAGACATGAGTAAAGAAGAAGTCATTGAAAAAGTGGCAAAGGCCTTTGGCGTGGAAGAGTACAAGGAATTCGATTTGGAAGTTGAATTTTCCGACGGGGACGACCMAGAATTTAAAGATAACAAATAACCAAAAGCCAAGTAGCATTCATGATTCGCTACTTGGCTTTTATTATGGAAGTTCTCTGGAGGCATCGGCACAAACACACTACTTTTAAATCACGGTTCCCAGTGGCTGAAAAAATACAAAAAAGCCTTAACGCACAGTTTGTCGTCAAGGCTTCTTTTTATTGATCGATTAAACTGACGGATACTTTCACATCAAGCTCGTGGCTGCCACCTCGGTAAACCCCTTGCACCGGACTGACATCCCCGTAATCACGACCCACGCCAACCCGAATATGGTTTTCAAGTGCTTCCACATTATTTGTTGGATCTAGTCCTACCCAGCCTATACCGGGTACCATGACTTCAACCCATGCATGGCTTGCTGCGTCCCCAACTAATGCCGAATTTTCTCCGACATACAAATATCCGCTGACGTACCTTGCCGGAATGTGCTTAGCGCGAAGTATACCAAGCATGATGTGAGAAATATCCTGGCAAACACCTTTCTTCAAATCAAAGGATTCCAACGCTTTTGTTGAAACATTTGTCGAGGAACCGTCATACGTAAAACGATTGAACAAATAACCCATAACATCAATTGCATATTGAACAGGATTGGCCATCTGTCCGGTATCCTTATCGACTTGTTCCATTTGTTCTGGAGTTAAATAGGTGTATGCCGTATTACTTAAATAAGCTAAATAGTGACTGCTGAATAAATCGGAATGGAAAATTGCATACATTTCCGGTGAATAATCAATGCGATGAATCCAAGGACTCTTTTGAATGCTAACAATGGAAGTTGCCTTAACTTCCAGATGCTTATGATGATCCGCTATAAAAAATGATTCGACACTGTTCCCCCAAATATCCACATGTTCTTTCGTTAGAGCAACCGGATTAATATCCGTTCGATATGACAGCAATCGTTGACACTCATCCGTACGGGGCTTTAATCGGATTGAGTTCATGCTTTGATCCACCCATGAATCGTAATCAAAAATGTTGGTATGTTCAATTTTGTATTTCATGGAGGAAGCTTTTTCTGTAATCGGTTGTTGAGGAAAATCTAAAAATTGAACTTGTCGTTGCGTACCAATTGGTTCAATTAAATAATAAGTCTTCGAGAAAATTTGTCCAATTTCATTACATTTGTTTTGAAACGTGTTTAAAAAGGCCAGCATATCATCAGAATTTAACTCTTGAATGGACATTTCATCAAATTCATTTTTCACATTCTCAAGGGCGTAATATAATTCGGAAGAATAATGTGCAACTTTTGCATTCTCCAAAATATCAATGGCTGCCCTTACATGATTGATATTGTAATGAATCGACTGTGGGAACGACTCATCAGTAATTAAAAAAGTTAAGATGGTCTTCGGATCCATCTTGGGACGGTTTACTTTCAAATAGGCTTCATAGCCATTCAACATGCGAAGTGCCGATAACCATGCATAGTAATCGTCGCCTTTGTAAAACAACTGGGTTTCCCGTGTCTGTTCACATACCACGTTTAAAATACGTGCCGTTTTTTCTGCACGTTCCAACCACTTCCCGATTTTCATCATGCGATATGCGACACTGCGGGACATACCAGATTCAATAATCCCTTGGGCAGTCAGGCACGTCAATTTCACTTTACGCAAAAACGTGCGTAAGTGATGAATTGAAAAACTTTCCTGTTCTGCTTGAATGGTAAACAGATACAGATCATTCAGAACTTCAAATAGTTCATTCGGCAAGTGATCCCTACTGATTCGTGCATTTTCCCGGGCTACGCGAACACAACTGTATATTGAATTAAAATTATCTATATGGAAGGCTATATAACGAATATAATCTTCATCTTGAACATCTTCACTACTTTTTAGCTTATCTAGTTCGTCTTTAGTTGAACACGCTTCAAACATTATTTGCCAGTGTTTACCGTCTAACAAATCTTCACTCGAAGTCTCAACCATCTGTGTTAAATGAACGTCCAAAATTCGCGCGTTTGTTTCTGTACGTTCAATATTCCGTGCCATCCAATAGAGTGAATCTGCTACACGACTTAACATTAGCTCATCCCTCCAGACTTCATAACCCATGTATCTTTACCACCACCACCTTGCGATGAATTCACGACAAGGGATCCTTTTTTCAATGCTACTCGGGAAAGCCCCCCTGGGAATACATGTGTTTCTTTTCCTCTCATGACAAACACTCGTAAATCCACGTGACAAGGATAGAATTCTTCCCCTTGGTAGGAAGGAGCTCTCGATAATTTTATCGTCGGTTGTGCAATATATTGATGAGGGTTTTCAAGAATTTTTTCACGGAATTCCTCGATTTCCACTGAGGTTGCATGAGGCCCTACCAGCATGTCATAGCCTCCTGATGCCCCTACGTTTTTAACTACCAATTCGTGTAATCGTTCCAGTACCCAGTTTCGCTGTTCGGCATGATCAAGACGGTAAGTCATGACATTATCAATAATTGGGTCTTCTTTCAAGTAGTAACGAATCATATTTGGCACGTAGACATACATCGCTTTATCATCCGCCACTCCATTGCCAATTCCATTCAAAATTGCCACATTTCCTTGACGATAAGCCTCAAGCAAACCTTCAACGCCTAATGTTGAATCTTCCCTGAACGCCAGAGGGTCCAGGAAGTCGTCATCAATTCGACGATAAATGATATCCACTTTTTCAAGACCACGGATCGTTTTCATATAAACAATGTTGCCGGAGACGAATAAGTCACGGCCTTCAACCAGATGTAGACCCATTTGTTGTGCCAGAAACACATGATCATAGTAAGCCGAATTATAAATACCTGGAGTAAGTAGAACTGCTCGAGGATTGTCTACCCCTTCAGGAGCATGGTCCATAATCGCTTCGTGTAAATAAGTCACTTGATGCTCCAAAGTCTGAACGGAATGTTTTGCAAAAAATTCAGGGTATACCTGACGCATTACATAGCGGTTTTGGTAAACATACGAAATGCCTGAAGGGTTTCGTAAATTGTCTTCCAGTACTAAGTATTTGCCATTTTCATCCCGGATTAAATCGATTCCGGCAAGAAATATATGATTATTCAATGGAATTTTTATTCCCTGTACTTGTTTAACGTAATAATGAGGGTTGTCCACAACCAGTTCCTTAGGGATAATCCCGTCTTTAATGATTTGCTGTTCATTGTATACATCGTGCAAAAAGCAATTGAGTGCATTTGTACGTTGTACCATTCCTTTTTCTATTGTTTCCCAATCTTCTGGAGGGATGATGATCGGCACAAAATCAAAAGGCATTGTGCGTTCAGCGCCAACATTATTATGATAGACAGTAAAAGTAATGCCTTGTCTCAAAAACGATAATTGGGCTGTTTCATGTTTTTCTTTCAATTCATCAGCAGAAAAATTATGGAGCATTTCATAAAATTTTTGATAATGGTCCTTCGGTTTTCCGCTTGCCTTCAACATTTCGTCAAAAAACGGCTTAACTTTGTACGTAGTAAACATGAAAACACCCTCTCTATATACGAAGTTGGAAAATTAAGAAAATAGTACGTTAAGTTTATCATAAAGTTCCTCTTTTCATTACCCATACTCCTAAGTTTTGAAGCCTTCAAATAGAAATAAAATACACACTGGCATCACTAAGAATATGTGAATATAGGAGTCAAAAATGCACACATCTAAATGTGTTTTTAAAAAAGGATATATTTCAAAATAACTGCTCTCCATATAAATAAAAAAATGAGCTGCTACCCGTGATTTTTCAATCACGAAGGAGCAGCTCATTTTTATTTAGTAAGAACTTCTTTTTGCTGTCTTTTTTTGACTACAGTACCTAACCCAACAATTAATAACACAAAAGCAATCGGGATGATATATTCAAGAATTGGCCAAGTACGTTCTACAAATAAATGGCCATATTTATCATCAACCATCATTTTCCCAGCAGTATAGGCAATGATGCCCGAACCCGCCCACACAAGGAGTGGGTATTTATCCATTAGATTCATAATGAGCTGACTACCAAAAATAATCAGTGGCACACTAATAGCCAGTCCAATGACAATCAAGACGATATTTCCTTCTGCAGCTCCTGCAATAGCCAGTACATTATCCAGACTCATGACTAAGTCAGCAAAAATAATCGTACGAATAGCGCCAAACAGCGACGCTGAGGAGTGCAAATCTGGATCTTCATTAGCAGATTTAATTAAATCAAATGCAATATATAACAACAATAATCCACCAATAATTTCTACAAACGGGATTTCCAAAAGATAGACAGCCGCAAATGTTAGCACTACACGCAATCCAAGTGCACCCACTGTTCCAATGAAAATGGCTTTCTTGCGTTTGTCTTCGGATAATTTTCTGCTTGCTAGCGCAATGACGACGGCATTATCGCCACTTAATACGATATTAATCAAAATAATTTCAAGTAGTATGCCAAAGAAATGTGCATCCATTTTTTCATCTTCTTTCATTTTGTTCTGTAACTCTTATTACATCATACTCCTCAAACAAAATCTTTCAAGTTTCTTTCCAATAAAAAGCCCATGAAAGATGCCGTATGGCAACCCGTCATGGACTGAAATTTATCATTCATATTTGCCAATGATTTTAACTGCTTTTTCCGTAATGGCTGTATCAATGGCTTCATCAAAATCAAACTCGCCTCTAATTGCACCATTCTTCTTATACAGTTCGTACTGATCACGAATATCATCCGTGAACATTTTGCCATTTGGATCAAGTCCAGTGACAAATACATCTTTCCAAACAGCTGCATCTTTTAAAGCAGTGTATTCTGTCATGATGTCGATGATTTCATCTGTGCCTTCGCCTTTTTTGAAGGCATCATTGTAATCTCTTACACCTTTCAAGTAAGCTGCCATGAAACGTAAGGACACGTCCTGCTCGTCATTCATGAACTGCGGTGAACCTAGTACCATGGCAATTTGAGCTTCCGGTGCAAAGTCGGTTGCATCACCTAATCGAACATGAATACCCTCGGCAACGCCTTGCGTGATTAGAGGTTCAATATTCAAAGCTGCATCAATGGAGCCGTTTTCGATGGCTGCCATCATGTTTCCGAAATCCGGCATAAGAACAAACTCGACGTCATCCTTCGACAGACCTGCGTGGTCAAGCATTAGATGGTATATATAATCGTCAACTCCATGCTCCCCTGAAACTGCAATGCGTTTTCCTTTTAAATCACTGTATGTTTTGAYTTCATCCTGTTTATCAGCACCTATTACAAATGTGAAGTAGGACTTCCCTTTTTCATTATGGCCTTTATCGGCCACAATTTTCACATCGATTCCTTGGGCAATCGCATTAAAGAAGGCAGCTGAGGAAATACCTCCAGCAATATCCACTTGCCCTGATGCCAATGCTGGCAACATGTCGTCACTATTCGCGAATGTTGCGAATTCCACTTCGATATTATAATCAGCAAAATAACCTTTTTCATTAGCAATATAAAAGCCTGCCCCAGAAGCAGAACCATCTTCTGCAATGACTACTTTCGTTTTCTTACTTAAAGGTGCTAAATCACCAGAAGGATTATCTTTACTTACATCGTCATTCACTTTCACTGCTTCCTTATCGGAGCAACCCCCAACAAGTAAAATCAAAACGCCCAACATGCCTAACCACTTTTTCATCTATTCACTCCTCGATTACAATCTTGATCCTTGTACTTCTATTTGCAAGTGACGCCAGATTTCCAGAAATTTCGAAGCCATTTCCGGATTCGAGCGAAAGTCTTCTAATTTCCTTGGACGAGGCAGATCTATTTTCATTTCTGCCACGATTTTGCCTGGCTGCGCACTCATGAGTAATACACGATCACTTAAATACAATGCTTCGTCGATGCTATGTGTGATGAATAACACCGTTTTCTTTGTTTCCGACCAAATCGACAATAATTCTTCTTGTAAAATGTATTTATTCTGTTCGTCTAAAGCTCCAAATGGTTCATCCATCAATAAGATTTCTGGGTCATTAGCAAACGCCCGGGCGATGCTGACACGTTGTTTCATGCCGCCTGAAAGCTCTTTCGGATACATTTTGGCGAATTTCCCAAGACCCACTTTGTTCAAAAAATACGTTGTTCGTTCTTTTACAATCGATTTTGGCAAGTGCCGCATCGTCAGTCCGAACGCTACATTTTCCTCAACAGTCAGCCAAGGGAGTATGCCACGTTCCTGAAACACCATCGATTGACTCGGTCGATCTTCATCTCCGGGTTCAATGGTAAAATCTCCTGAACTTTGATTTTCAAGACCCGCCAGAATGCGAAGTAACGTTGTTTTTCCACAGCCGCTCGGACCAACGAGACACACAAATTCCCCGTCTTCAATATCGAGCGAGATATTTTCAAGTGCAGTGACACTATTTTCTTTCTTGTAAAATACTTTCGTTAATTCATGGATTGATATTTTGGGTTTTGAGCTCACGTCGTCACCTCCACGGAACTAATTTTCGTTGTAAGCCACGTAATAACAATGAAAAGATATATCCAAAGAACGAAATCAGGATTAATCCGACAAACATCTCTTTTAATAAAAACGCACTGTAGGACGTCCAAATCAAATAACCAATTCCTGAAGTTGCGCCCATCATTTCTGCTGCAACAATGGTAAGCAACGCAATTGCCTGCCCCATTTGAATGCCTTCCAGCATGACAGGAAGCGAACCAGGTAAAGCGATTTTCAAAAAGAAATCCTTACTGCTTGCTCCATAATTCTTCGCCACATCCAAATAAATGGAGTCTATCGAAATAACACCAGCTACGGTATTGATCACAACTGGAAAGAAGACACTACCCGCAATGGTAACAACTTTCGATACTTCACCAATACCAAAAATGATTAAAATAATCGGTAATAATGCAAGTGTGGGAATAGGCATCAATGCCATAATAATTGGAGAAATAAAATGGCGGATTGGCGCATATAACCCCATACACAAACCGATGATAATTCCAGGAATAACACCTAGTAAGAAACCAAACCCTATTCGGAATAGTGATATGTTAATGTGATGAAACAATTCACCAGTCGTGAGCAATTCGAAAAACGTGGTAACAATTGCAGTTGGCGGAGGGAAAAACCTCGCATCAATCAGTCCGGTTTGAGATAGAAATTGCCAGATGAGCAAGAGACATACTGGAGAAAAAATGGTTAGCCACGTCTTCATTCGATTCTGTCTTTGCTGCTTTCGCCATTCTTGTTGTTCCGTTTCTATTGGATTTTTTATATCCCTCATTTTCCACCACCTCTTCATCCAAATAATATGAAGATCAGAGGAAATGTGTTCTCACTAAATAGCGTCCCATATCGTTTTCAGACGTCGATTATGTAATTTTAGACGTGGTGTCATTTTATTCACACGTCACAATCTATTTTTCAGACTTCATTCTCAAAAAGACAGACTGAGCCAACTGGCATTCTAAAAACGCTTCTCAAAACAAAAAAGACCCGAAAAATTTCCGGGTCCCAATTTCTTCTTATTCAACTTATCCGTTTCGGTAAATTTTGGCGCTGGTTTTTAATCTCTCAGTCGATTGTGATTCTTCTGTGTTACCGTTGACTTGTGATTTGGTCCTCTTTGGCCTTGTCCAGTTATGATGTAATTCCGCTGATTTTGAATCCAGTGGTTGTTTTTTACTCATTGCCTTTCACCTCTTTTTTTAAGAATGAAAAGAAGAAATCTTGTTCAGTATGCGTAATAATCGTTAATCTATGAGTTGCGAAAAATTAATTTCTATTTAATTGCTGAAGAATTAATTCATTAAACCTACGTTCAAAACTCTCATTATCTTCTTTCCTTCTCTTTTTTGGCCCTTTCATTCGACCACCTGCCTGGCGAATTTTCTTGGCAATATGACGACTATCCAATAGCTGATCTATATTTTCATTCGTATACTCGCGACCATTTTGATCCATCACTAGTCCTCGTTTGGCTAATACCATTGCAGCCAAACCGTAATCCTGTGTAATAACAATATCTCCAGGTTTAACACGATTGACGAGCACAAAATCCACAGCATCCATGCCTTTTGATACCATCACTGTTTTGGCACCTTCACGTTGCATATTGTGTGCTGTATCGCAGAATAAAGTGACAGGCATTTCATATCGTTTAGCGATTTGAATCGTGCTATCTACTACTGGACATCCATCTGCATCAACTAATATGTTGATCATTTTTCACATTTCCCTCCACTTCAAAACAAATTTCCGTCAATGTCCTTTGCTTAGCTTTCCATTAATCAACCAAATCATGTTCGTTATCTAGCACATGCAAATAAAAACGTGTAAACTTAAGCTTACAGATTCTGGCGATTGGAGATAGTTACATGCATTTTTTTTTGAAAGTTGGATTAAGTCTAGTCCGCATGAAGAACTTAACTTTATTATTTGCAGCACTACTCTTTATTGTATTTTGTACGGTGACGATTTACTTGTTGGAACCTGATACGTTTGAAGGATTGTTAACATCATTTTACTTTGTAATGACCACCTTTGCTACTGTAGGCTACGGTGATTATTCACCAGTTACGGGAGTAGGAAAATTATTTACAGTCATTATGTACTTATTGGGAATTGGATTACTCGGTGTTGTTATCGGGAAAATAGTAGATGCGTTTTCCATATTCAGAAGACGCAAGGAGGAAGGTAAGTTGTCTTATACACATGAACATCACATCATCATTGTCGGGTGGGGAAAGAAAACTGAAATGGCCCTTAAGGAAATTCTTTCATCTGATCCTTCGGTGGAAATTGTCATAATTGATACTCTTCCTACATCTCCTACAGATGTCACCATGGATCGTGTCCATTATGTACAAGGTGATCCATCTGAAGAAGGACCATTTGTTCAGGCGAATATCACGAAAGCCAAGTCTGTCATCATTTTTGCTGATGAAAACATCCAAGTCGCGTCTTTGCGAGATGCCAAGACATTGACGATTGCTATTACTTGTGAACGTCTAGCTTCAAATGTGCATACGACAGTTGAAGTGATGACGGAGAAACAACTCGCCAACTTCTCACATGTCAAAGTGGATGAGTTTATTTTGTCCCAGGAAACCATTTCTCTACTAGCCGTTCGCTCTGCTTTACATCAAAATGTTGGGAATATCGTGACACAACTGATTAGTCGCACTGTGGGCGAGGATTTGTTTGAAGTCCCGACACGCTCTGAATGGAAGACATATGGGGACGCATTTCATGCATTATTAGTACATGGCGCAACATTGATTGCCGACCGTCAGAAAATGGACATTAATCGTCGTTTACAGGAACACATTCCATCTGATGCAGTTCTTACGGTCATTTGTGATGAATCAACCTATCAATCTATTATTTCGAAAAGTGGGCAGTGAGAATTAAATAAACAAGTAAGGCCATTCTATCGCAGAATGGCTTTTTCTACTTTGCTTATTCAGCTAGTTGTTCCGCTAATTTCAACAACTCATCCTTCAATTCATTCTCATTCAGCTCTGACATATTTAAAGTATATGAATACGTAACATCTTTGACAATTACGTCAAGTTGATTGGGTAAGCTATATTGAGCTTGATAGCCATTATTCAAAGTGATTTCTTCCGGATTGCTATCTGGATAATCTATGTTACCCGTTGTAGTAGAAAGCAGCAGGTTATTATCTTGCTTATCTGAAGCCATAAATTGTGCATCCGGATTTTGACCCTTTCCACCGATATCCGTAATTCCTAAAGATTTGAATCCCACAGTTTTGAATGGCAATTTCTCGGGCAAATTGACTTCATAGGGTAAAGCATCAATGGCCACGTCCACTGAAGGTGCGCTGTAAAACTTGATGAATCCGTCTTCACTTTCTTTTGATTCAGTTAATTGTGATGTATCTAAGCTATTCGAGCATCCAGCTAACATTAGTAAGCTGCCTGCCAATAAGAATTTTTTCATATTTATTCCCCCTACTTTAAAGTATACAAGTTTCTGCTAAATTTTGGAGGTAATGTAAATAAATTATCACCATATATAACTACAAGCATGGAGTTGTTGAAACATTGGTTAAAAAGCCTAATGATAAGCTATTTTTATTGTTAAGTTGCTTCACTGCGCTTGGTTTTAGCTTAATTGCATTCATGGTCGAACAAAAACAAATTGAACAATTTGACAGCCCCATTGCCACTTTCATTCAAAGTTTCGAAACTCCTTTCTCGACGAATATGATGCTTTTTTTCACAAATATTGGATCAGGAACTTCCATTAACATTATTGCTTTTATCATTTTCATTATCTTTTATTTCTTTTTAAAATTTCGGGCAGAACTCCTTCTATTCATTGTCGTCCTGCTCGGTTCCCACTATCTTTTTCGCGTAATAAAACTACTTTTCAAAAGAGAACGACCAGATTTACATCGCCTTATTGAAATTGGTGGGTACAGTTTTCCAAGCGGACATGCAACAAATGCAATATGTATATATGGAATCCTAACGTTTATTTTGTGGCGTCATATTCCATCTCGTATCGGTCGATTTCTTCTGTTATCTTTCAGTACTTTCATGATTCTTATGATTGGGATAAGCCGAATCTATTTAGGCGTCCATTATCCAAGTGATGTTCTAGCTGGCTATTTTGCAGGTGGCTGTTGGCTAACAATTGCCATATGGAGTTATCATGTTGCGCTCGTTAAGCTTAATTAATTTGAGATGTCGCACCAAAAAACGCTTTTGGATAATGTAATTCTCCAACGGTGTTTTCAAGTTCTCTATCTTTCAGTTCGCAAACCATGAAAACGTCATCAGGCACTTGATATTGTGTCAATTCCAATCCATGAGCTCTAGCCGGTTGAAAACCAAACTTCGGATAATAGGCTGGGTGTCCAATGAGTAAGACCAGCCCATAGTCCAGGTCTTTCGCTCTTTTTAATCCTTCTTCAATCAATTTGATGCCAATGCCTTTTTTCTGAAATTCTGGCAAAACAGCCACAGGTGCTAGGACGACTACCTCTTTTTCGCCATTTTCATTGATAATTTTCGCCTTACTTAATAGTAGATGGCCAACTATTTCATCTTGATCATCTGCCACTATCGATAATTCCGGAATGAAGCCATCTGAAAAACGAATGCGTTCCACAAGCTTTGCTTCATCGTCTCTATTTCCAAAAGCCGTGTAATTCAGATTGAATACATGTTTATAGTCATTTTTCGTTTCAGTTCGAATTTGCATTCTATTCACCTATTTTCTTTAAACTTCACTCTATACTAACTTCTACCTCTAACACCACAATCCCTTTTTCTCAAACATCTTGTTTCCAAGAGTATAACTAAAAAAGCTTGAAACGGGCTGTGATGGCTCGTTTCAAGCTTTTTTTTGTTAAGAATCTGTGCCTGTTGGCTCACGTGGAAAGTGCGGCAAGCGCAAATGAATGATAACCAACCATACCGTTTATTAAAGCCATCAGTATTATTG
>NZ_JBFUIO010000049.1:0-20185 GCF_056401835.1 Paenisporosarcina sp. P4_D4
CAGTTGGAGGAAAAAGGAATGGAAGTTTATGTAGTGCCTGAAGAGGACTTACCGCAGTGGAAAGAAGCAGCAAAACCGGCTTGGGAGGCATTTACTAAAAACTCTGGCGATTTAGGGAAAGAACTGCTTGAAATGGTTGATGAGCAGTAAGGAGGAAAAAACTAATGAAATCGCTGTATAATTTTTCCGATTTGCTCATTAGGTTTGGTGCTTATGCATCCGGATTTTTCATTATGGTGACAACTTTCATGATTTTCTTTGAAGTCGTTTCTAGATGGCTTTTCAACAAACCGACAATCTGGGCTACTGAACTGTCTATTTATGCAATCATCGCCAGTTGTTATTTAGGAAGTGCATATGCGGTACGAACCTATTCTCATATAACAGTGGATTTACTAATCAACAATGTTAACGATCGCATAAAGACATTGCTTGCTTATTTATCAAATGCCATGGGATTAGTATTCAGCATCATCTTTACTTATTATGGTATTCATCACGTGATGAATACCATAGAACTGGAAGTTACTTCTGCATCTTTGCTGCGTGTTCCGATGTACCTGCCTGAAATGTTCCTTCCTATCGGTGGCGTACTATTGTGCTTGGCGTTCATTTTGCAGATTGTTGACGGCGGGATACATAAGGGAGGGGAGCACATATGAATATTTTCTTTGTAGGTGGTTTGGGAACTCTCTTATTGCTCGGACTGCCGGTTGCGTTTGCTCTTGCTACTCTCGCAGTCGCGGGGATGTTCTTCTTTAATGGCGGAACCTTTTCTTTTATGCAAGTTCCAATCATTTCCTATAAGGCACTTGATGACTTTTCTCTAA
The DNA here is from genome assembly GCF_056401835.1 of Paenisporosarcina sp. P4_D4. Lineage (NCBI taxonomy): Bacteria > Bacillati > Bacillota > Bacilli > Caryophanales > Caryophanaceae > Paenisporosarcina > Paenisporosarcina sp. P4_D4. The sequence continues at coordinate 831 of NZ_JBFUIO010000049.1, forward strand.
CAGCATTACCGATGTATGTTTTGATGAGCCAGGTTTTATTGGTTAGTGGAGTTGGCCGTGATCTTTACGAAATGGCTAGCCGCTGGTTTCGCCATTTCCCAGGCGGTCTCGCGATTGCCACACTTTTCTGCTGTGCCATATTTGCTGCAATATCTGGATCGAGTGTAGCTACTGCGATAACTATTGGTTCGGTTGCTTTGCCAGAGATGGTCAAGCGTGGATATAACAAAAGACATGTATTAGGTCTGCTTGCTGCGGGTGGTACATTAGGGATTTTGATTCCACCAAGCGTACCAATGATTATCTATGGATCAGTGACCGGTGAATCCATCGGAAAACTGTTCATCGCTGGAATTATACCTGGACTCATACTGACGCTTTCTTTCATGGTATTTGCTGCCTACCAAGCACGCCACCTTAAAGATGCACCTGCGACTTGGAAAGAGAGAATGGAAGCGACTAAAACTTCCATCTGGGGATTGATGCTGCCTGTAATCGTTATTGGAGGGATTTACACAGGTATTTTTACTCCAACTGAAGCGGCTGCAGTAGGTGTCGTGTTGAGCTTTGCGATTGCTGCATTCTTCTACCGTAATTTGAACTTGGAAAACTTCAAGAAAATCATTATTTCTACCGTTAAAACAAATGCGATGATATTGTTCATCATTGTCGGTGCGATGCTGCTTGGCTATATCATGACAATCTTGCAGATCCCACAAACTATTACTACCTATGCAACTGAACAAGACATCAACCCATGGGTCATCTTTATTTTGATTAATATTGTGCTATTAATCTTAGGGATGTTCCTGGAAACGATTTCGATTTTGGTTATAACATTGCCAATCTTATACCCTATCATCGTGGCATTAGGCTTTGACCCAATCTGGTTCGCAATCATCATGGTAATCAACATGGAGCTTGCTTTAATCTCACCTCCAGTCGGACTGAACTTGTTCGTACTGAAAGGAATTGATCGAACAAATACCATCGACGAAATCGTAAAAGGCGTTATTCCTTATGCTATTATCATGCTACTATTAATGGTCCTACTGTCGATATTCCCAGAGATTGCAACCTTCTTGATTAAAGAAGATGTGCATTAGATGGTGTCGACTATATTAAACTAGATATGTAAATCAAAAGGGAACTAGTCAGTTGATGACTTAGTTCCTTTTCTTAACTTTTTCAATTCAAAGAGTAGGATGGACACCGAGATTGGAAGGTGGTTGGTATTATCACTGCTATTAAATCCTTCATTCACGAAGGGAAGTCGGTAATAATCAAATTGAAGACGCAAAACTGTTGCTCTAAAGACTGCTACTGATGAGACATCATAATAAAAATTCGTATGGCAATTTTCCGTTGATTCCATTATGAATCTAAAAGAAAAGACTCTCCAAAGAGAGTCTCATGTGATATAGCGTTAGTCGTTTTCAACAGAGTTTTCTAATTCGTCTTCAGTACTTGGATTGCGATTAGCTTGAACGTTATCAACACCATTAGCAGATGTGGAATCTGATTCCGGGTTTGGCAAAGGGTCAGAAATAGGAGCGGGTTCAGGAACTTGAACAGGTTCGGTTGCTGGTTCCTGTTCATTTTCATTTGGTTTCGATGAATTTTCTCCTTCTGAGACAGGAGGGACTTCAGGAATCGTTTCAGGAACAATAATAACCGCTTGGTCCATTTGAGCGATTGCTTCGTTCATGATTGAATTGATTTGTGCAGTAATTTTATCTTGTTGTTCAGTTGTATCAACATTCAAATTCTCAATTAACTCATTTGCATACTGACGGAGTGAAGCAATACGATCAGACTTCTGTTTTTCCGTAAATGCATCTAGTTCTTGTTTAGCAGAATCCATTTCGTTTTTCAATTCTACTTTCAATTGAGCTAGAAGTATTGTTTTTTCATCCGTAATCGCTTTATCAATTTCATTAAGGGATTCAGATTMTTTATTTTTAAACCAATTAATCAATAGCGTGCTTACATCTGCATCTGCGAACGTAGTTTTCACTCCACTGCCAATCCCGAGAGTTAGCACTACTGCGGCTACCAACAAAATTATCTTTTTTCTCTTTTGAATCTTTTTATATTTCTCAAGTCTGCTTAGCATTTCGATACCTCCAGTTACAACAATAAGGACCCCAAACTACGAGGTCCCTAATTATTAATATTATTATTTGATACCGTTTACGATTGCATCCAAATCAGCTTTAGCTTGTGTTTCAAGCGCAGCTGCTGCATTAGCAATACTTTGTTCTTGAGCTAATACAAAATCATCTTTGATTTTAGTAATCTTTGTACGAAGTTCAACAATTTTTGCATCGATTTTTGCGTTAATGTCTTTTACAGTATCACTTGTTTCAGCATCCAATTCTGCTTGGAGCTGATTTTTAGCAGTATTAATGGCATCTTGCAATTGTTGTTTTGCCGTTGCTGTAGCTGCATTAATATCATTTGTCATTTGAGTTGTAGCTGCAGTACCCGCTGCAGATGTATATTGACTTAAGTCATCGTTAGCGTCTCTAAGTGCTTTGGCACCTGCTAAATTGATACCTATTTGCGCCGTAGTTGAAAGAAAATTAAATTGATCTGCCATTTTACTACTAATCTCTGCTTTTTTACTAGTAACATCATCAATATATGCATCAGCTGTAGCTTTAACACTATTGTTCGTCGAAGTTTCCATAGTATCAGCTTTCGTATTAATGCTTGTAGTTGCTGCAGTCTTCATTCCTGCGTATTCAGTTTCAAATTTACCTTTTTCCGCATTCCCATAAGAAGCAGTTTGACTTGCAACCGATAAAGAAGAAGCAAATAATTTCCCATTGTACCAGTTTTGTAAATTTGCTCCTGCATTTGAAGCTGCAAATGCTGCTCCAGCGCTTGATAATAATACTACTGATACTGTTCCTGCGATTACTTTACCTTTGATTGTTTTTAACATTTGAATGTCCCCTTTGTGGTTGGTTTTTTGAATGAATTCAAGCATTTTGCTAGATCCATTTGAATGCTATTCACTTAATACTTCTTCTAAAATTTCTTCTACGCTTTGTTCGATGTCTTCTTCGATATCCTCATTCATATTCACTTTTTTTGAATACACTTTGAGGTTTTCATCTTTTAATTCTGAAACTGTTTGTTCCAAGCGATTTTCTGTATCGATTTGGTATTGTTCAATTTCAGTTGTTGCTTCACTAACACGTTTTGCCGTGAAGCTTGCAAGCGTGCTATCAAAAGATTGTTTGGCTTCGCTTACAAAGATTTTAACGTTCGAAAACGTTTTCCAGAGTCCAGCACCTGTTTCCACCCCTAATTTCATGCTTTCATTTTGAAATGAATGTTCATACCAATTAGAAAGGTTGGTTGCAGAGTCGGTTTTTGCATACATGGTTCCTGCACCAAGTAGCACAGAGGATGCAATAATAATTCCAAAAATCTTTTTCAATAATTCCTCTCCCTTCCAATTGCTTGTACGATTCTTTCAAAACGGTCAGCAACAATTGGAGCAAATAGATGATGCAAATGTTGTTACGAATAAGCTGAATTGAAAAGTTGATTCATTCTACCTCTCCCTTGGGGCCAATAGACCAGAATAATTTATAGTAAAAGTGAAGTTTCACTTTACACCCAAAACGAAAACTCTTACATTTATTACTAATAAATTAGATATAAATATCTATACTATTCACAAAAAATAAAACGATTCATTTTCCATTGATTCGTTTTTCCTACAACCTTAATTTAAGTCATAAAAAGTTATTAGTACATAAGAGGTTTTGTAATCTTCTGTCGATAACCTATTTTTCTTTGTATTTAAAAGTCGAAACAGTATAAAGGAGATTAAAAATAGTCATAAAAATTTTAACGAAAATCATTTTCACATAAAAAAAGCTTGCGCATAATTCCTATTAACTACCATATGAAAGTTGTTCGTTTATGTATTTTTCCGATATAAGGAGTGAGAGCATTAGAGAAACTTGCATGACATAAAAGCATCAAGCTAAAAAGTAGCATTTACTCAAATGGCCCATATTGGAAGAGATTTTAATCACAATTGAGGGTTGGAATATAGAAGTGATGTTTACATATCATTGTATTGAAATCTGTTATAGAATTAAAAAAAGTTTAATAATTGGTAATTATTATTAAGAAAGGAATGGGAAAATGAACTTAACTTATGAAATTTTACCTGACGAAAAGATTGAATGCCTTCGAGATACTTGCAATGAACTTATGGCTTTTCAAAAGTCAAAAGCATACATAACTCCAGAACTCTTTGACAACATGAATTTTGACACACGGTTGATGCCTTCTGTTAAAAAAGCATTACATAATTACACGGTTGTCGTTAAAGATGGTGAGCAGATTGTTGGGTATGTCTATTCGAATATCTCTCCTAAAGAAACATATTCAAATGAATTTGCCACTTTTTTTGACCTATCTAATGTTAATAGAATGAATGTAGGGTGTTTATCGCAATTTTATATTAAAGAGGAATATAGACAATACGGAGTTGGATCGACGCTTTTTAAGTTGTCGATGGAGTGGTTGAATCAATTTGAAGATGTGGAGGATTATTTTATCTTTGTCTCAAATGGCAACGAAGCCGCATTAGAATTCTATAAACGTAAAGGCTTTACTGTAAGTCATGAAATCTTGGAAGGGTTTATCACGGTTTTACGAAACAAGTAAGTGAGTGTACGTAAATTCAAATTCAACATAAAGGGATCTGGAATATGGAGAAAAAACTAGCTCATTATTTAAGCATATATCTGGAACAATACAATGAGCCTACTTATGAAGTGACTAAATTGCCTACACTTAATAACACCTTGAGTCAATTCCATCAATGGGCGAATGGCAAGCCGGTGATTGCTGCCTATGACGTAGCTAAACCCGGGGAAGAAAGCTATTATTTCTTACTCATCGATTGGCATCGAAATGACAACTATTACTTGGTGATATATGCGCATGATAAATCCACTACAATTGCCGAGCTGAACAAAATAATCGAAGAAAATGGTGTCAACTTTCTATCGTGGAAATACAACCCTTTAAAAAGGGATGGCAAAAATGACATTCGGAAGTCGTATTATAAGCAAATTTTTGGATCGACGACGATGAATATTCCACTTCCAACATCAACTGTGGAAATCGAGGATTTTTTGACTCAGTTGTTCAAGCTTTGTCATAACCGAGTTAGAGCGGACAAAATTGTAGACATATATGATTTTCAATAGAAAGAAGTGATTTACCTCAAGTAAAGTCGCTTTTTTTGTGGGGAAAATTGGGTGAAACCGATTAAAACAGGTTTGAAACCGTTTAAAATTCTGTTCATGCAGATCAGTGATGCCGATAAAATTTCYTAATCCATAAAAGATAGTGATGATACGGAACCGGGTGCATTGGTTTAATTTTCACTCATAATCAAAAGCATAGGAGCGGCCGAAATTGCATCTTCGGCCGCTCCCTTTTTGTAAATAGGCTTTCAATTCTTTCGTTTGCCAACAGAACTTGCATATACATAAACAGCCTTGGGAAAAMTCATATTGTTTAGATGGGGCAAAAAGGGAATAATATACATACATAGTATTGTTGAAAAGGGAGGACTGGCCGTGAAAATCAGAATCGAATGGAATTACCGAACACCTAAAGGAACCGAAACCTTCTTCCAATCCGAAGAATTGCCGATTGCGCATGCTTTGCTGATTGCGGAAGATTTAGAGCGGACGAAGCGTACAAAAAAGGTAACGTTCACGGATGAGCACGATAGCACGTGGACGGTGAAAGAAATGAAACAATACTTGAAAGGGCTTGAAACCGAACCACATAACATCACGGTTCATTTCGATGGTGGGTTTGATGTCGCGACAAACAGTTCTGGATTAGGCTGCGTCATCTATTATGAACAGAGCGGGAAGTCATACAGATTGCGACGGAACGCGCCTTCTGCCGAACTGATTTCAAATAATGAGGCGGAATATGCGGCACTTTACTTATGTCTGCAGGAACTCGAGCTCTTGAACGTCCATCATCTCCCGGTCAAAATCGTTGGGGATTCACAAGTGGTCATCAATCAGTTGAATGGGGAATGGCCAGCGCTCGAATCCAATCTCTCCCGGTGGGCAGACCGGATTGACGAAAAGCTAAATGAACTTGGTCTCCAGCCCGAATACCAATTGGTTCCACGTAAATCGAATGGAGAAGCGGACCGATTGGCGACGCAGGCATTGAATGGGATTGAGATACTGGCGACTAGTGAGTTGAAGGCAGAGTAGGAAATAATAAAGCATATAAAAGAAGCAGCCTTGGAAATCTATATCGATTTCTGGGGCTGCTTTTCATTATTGTTCTAAAATGGTGAACTGAACGCCACCAAACGTTTCGTCATTCAAGAATACTTGAACCAATAGAAAAGCGTCATGTTTATTGTTTGCCCAGTAAGCAGCTAAACGATAACCATCATCCACCTCTACCCAATCCGATTCAAGTTCATCAGCTTCCCCGTATGTTAAACGAAGCTGATCGTACATGTAGTCGAAATAGTTCTCAATTGTTTCTAAGTCAGGCGCATTATCTGCCACATAGTGATAAACCGATATGGAGACGAGTTTGTTGTTTTCGAATTCGTAATCCACGTCCGCCATTAATCCGTAAACAGTTACATCCGTGTAGGTCAAATACTCATTTTCCTGACTGTAGAAAACACCGCCTGATAGGTTCTTGACTTGTTCCATCGTCATCCCAAGTGAAATCTTATCAAGGGTGGGAGTTTGTACTTGAATTGGGAAAGAAGCGTTAATGCTCGCATGGGTTTTACTGCTATATTTCTTCACTAAAGGCATAAACACTTCTGTGGAAATCGCGAAATTTAGGTTAGCACTCAAACTATCAAAACCACTGCTTGTCATCCCGATTAGTTGCCCACTCGTATCAAATAATCCACCACCAGAACTGCCGTGGTCAATATCTGCATTAGTTTGAATCAAAGAAACGCCATTAATTGTACGGAACGAACTAATAATGCCTTCCGAAACTGTATTTTGCAAGCCGATGGGGCTTCCGATTGCAACTACTTTTTCACCTTTAGCGAGCCCTTTGCTGGAAGGACGAATTGCAACAGTTGCTGTTTTGAACGTTTTCGTTGTTTTGATTAAGGCAATATCTTTTTTGGCATCGGATTCCACAATGCCTTTTACATCCAACTTTTGACCGTTAGTGAAAGTGACGGTCGCATTCGTCACACCATCAATGACATGGTGGTTTGTTAAAATCAAGCCATTTCCAACGACGATTCCACTGCCTTGTCCTTGATCAGTATCAATAAGCACAATCTTGGCATCGTTTAAGCCTACAATTTCTTTTGTTGTATAAACTTTTTTGGTTGCTTTTGGAACTGGTACATACTTAATGGAAGAAGACTTCTTAACAACATTACTCCCAGTCAGCTTATAGACACCACCAAAGCTTTTTGACTCTCCGTAAATGCCATGCTCATTTCCTTTTTTCAACTTCTTCACAAATTTCAACTTACCATTACTAACCGAATATAAATCAGTATCCTTCAAAATCTGGATTTTACCGACCATCCCAGTTTGAATCTCAATCTTGCCCCACATGTTTTTCGACGCTGCAGAAACGGGCGTACTTGAGACTGTAAAAAATAAAAAAGCAGATAACATCAAAATAATTAACTTTTTCAATGATAACAATTCCTCTCGTTGCAATATTTTAACAATACAATTAATACCATATGCGCGTAATAAAAGCACTATGAAAATATAAATATTGGAAATTATATAAATAAATAGATTAGCAAATGCGCCCCGAGCTTTAATAAATGGTCGTTTTTTTGTTCATAGTGAAAGCTTTTAACCGATAATAAAAATAGTAGTGGGAAGTTACTAAAAAGATTTTGTTGTCGGCTGCGTTATAGGTAATTAAAATGATAAGAGATGTCGAGAATAATAGCGCTATTCATACATATAGAATGTTTTTCTTGAATTTGTTTTTACAATGCCAAGTTTACTTGAAAGGGGAAGTCACATTGAAAAGTTTCGTTATGGGTTTATCTGTGACTTGGCTATTATGCTCTTATGGAAATGCCACTGTTTCTGCCGAAGAGTACGAAGAGAAACGAATGCTCGTTGTATTTGATGAAGAACTTAATGAGCAGGAAATGAAAGAGACGGTGTTGGAAGCTGGCGGTGAAATGACAGAAGCCTATACAGAGGTGGATATGGCGTCTGTCGATTTGACTTCAGCAGAAGCTGCCGATCTTCGAGAAGACCCTTCTGTGCACCTTGTCGAGGAAGATATCGTCCTCAAGCTCAATAACCAATTGGAAGATTGGGGGATTGAGTCTACTAGAGTTCCATCAGCTTGGGATTCTGGATTTACAGGTAAAGGCATCAAAGTCGCAGTCATAGATTCAGGAATTTCTCCGCATAGTGACCTTGACATTGCTGGAGGTATTTCGACGGTTGGTTACACCTCTTCCTACAATGATGATCAAGGACATGGAACGCATGTGGCTGGAATCATAGGTGCACGCAATAATAGTTTTGGGGTGAGAGGAGTCGCCTATGAGGCGGAAATTTATGCGATAAAAGCATTTGACCGTAACGGCGAGGCTTACTTATCGGATTTAATCGAGGGAATCGATTGGTCGATTGCAAACGGCATGGACATCATCAATTTGAGTTCAGGAACACAAACAAGTACTCGTTCATTCCTTAATGTCGTTAACAAGGCCTATGACAGTGGGTTATTGATTGTGGCGGCCGCTGGGAATGATGGAGCCCCGAATGGTCTGGGTGACACGGTCGATTTTCCTGCGCGTTATGCTTCGGTAATCGGTGTCGGTGCTGTTAACAGTTTTTTTGAACGGGCATCCTTTTCCTCCACTGGTCCAGAAGTCGAAGTGGCAGCTCCAGGTGTGGAAATATTGAGTACCTATTTAGACAATCAATATGCTTATATGAGCGGAACGTCAATGGCGACGCCATATGTGACAGGTCAACTTGCGTTGTTAAAGCAAGCATATCCTGAATTGACAAATGAGCAGCTTCGACTAGTTCTGATTGAACATACTAAGGATCTAGGCGCGACAGGGAGAGATCCGTATTTCGGCTACGGTTTTATCCAGGCAGCTTCTTTCCTGGATCCGGTTGATTTCCAAAAAGCAAATCCTTTAACAGGGATGATTTTGAGTGTCAATTCACTAACTGGCAAGCCTGGGGAAATCATAGCAGTCACTGTATCGGCAACGTATAAAAATGGCAAAGTTCAAGACGTAACAGATGCAGCGAATTGGACCTCAGCCAACACTGCAGTAGCGACGGTTACGGGTGGTAAGGTAGAGTTGAAGGGCTATGGGAGCACAACCATTACAGCAACCTATGAGGGGCAGTCGACAATGATTGTCGTTAACAGTCCGAATCCCCAGACTCAAGCTGTTCCGAAGTTCCAGGATGTCACATCTTTCTATTCACCAGCAGTTACGTATTTGGTCCAAAATCAAATTACACGTGGCATATCTATGACTGAATTTGGCGTATCGAAAAATATCAAACGTGCGGATGCAGCCATCTGGTTGGCCAAAGAACTTGGCTTGAATAAGGAAACTGCAAAAGCATCTGGATTTACGGACGTACCAGACCGCGCGATTGGGGCAGTTAATGCACTTAAAGAAGCAGGAATCGTTGGTGGTAAAACTACCACGAGATTCGGAGCTTACGATAGATTGACTCGTGGAGAAGTGGCCATTATCCTTCAACGTGCGTACAAGCTTTCTTCTGACGGAAGTAAATACCCTTTTTCTGATGTATCTCCGAAATACAGCGATGCAGTCGGCGCTTTGGTTGCAAACTATATTACAGATGGTATCTCTCCTACGAAATATGGCGTTTCTAATTCGATAACCCGTGGTCAATTGGCAGTGTTTATGTATCGGTTGTCAAATTAATAGAATATATTTGAATCCAGCTTAGTTATAAATAGGCTGGATTTTTTTATGAATAACGATGGAGTTAGATGTTCTATTAAACATATTAAATATAGTAAATTCTCTCTAATACAACGAAATTTTTGATGCAAAAACAAGGTACGGAGTGAATGTTCACTCCGTACCTTGTTTTCATTTTTCACCTTATGAGAATCAACCAATTATATGAATGATAACTATTTCAAATGGTTGGCCACGTTCTTTTACGTTTAGAAGCATTGATAGGAACGAATCTTGTGCGTATTCAAAATGTGATATGTCCATCCCCGCCTTCTTCACCAGAGATAGCAACGATTATTTGTCTGCCTACGAAGGTAGGGAAAAACCAAAAGCTTCTGCTGTTTGTTAGCCAAATATAGGTGTTGCGGTATAGACAATTCCTGATTCTGCTGGGTCCGACCTGCCATGCTGGGATCGGTAGAGAGAAGTCAGGGGGTGGTACCATTGGCAGGAGGGTAGCACCGGGTGGGGATCCAAATGGGGGTGGCTCAAAATAATCATTTGAGAGCTCTTGTTGGAACCCTTGTGGAAAGCGTGATGAATCAAATTCATCTCCATTCCGATAAAAAGGATTATTTGTCAAAACTTCTACCTCATTCCTCGTAATCTACCCTTCAGCATATGTCACACTGCTTGCTTGGAGTGGGGAGACACACAGACGAGGTTTTGATTCAACCGAAATAAACAAAGCAACAAGCACCTCAGCTTTATCGACGGGTGCTTGTTTTATGAAACTTTAATTCTCTTATTTCGGATCGATTTTCGTTGCATCGCGAGTTTTTAATCCATGGGAAAGGAAATAAAAAAACGCACCCCCGAGCATGGCCAAACACAATATAAACCCAATTGTAAGCGCTAAATAGTACGACATATGTACCGCCTCCTTTGTGGAGTATATGCAGGGACATGCCAGTATTTGATAGGGTGGTGAAATATATTTGAATGTTAGTTGTTACATCATATTTGGTGGGAGAACTGGATGAAACAGATTAACACAGGTTTGATGCCGATTAAATTGCAGTGATGCGGATTAATTTGCAGTCGGTGTCGAAAGTGTAGCCGTTTAGGCTATATGCAATGCAGAAAGCTGCCGAAATTGTATTTTCGGCAGCTTCCTTTCTAGGTATGAAGTTGTATATTCTTTCGTAACCCAAAGGCTTTTAAAATACATCTTCGGCTGCTTTTCTATTTGAACAGGTATTCTTTTTGGGTTTCGTAGTACTCCATAAATTCAATAAAGTCGGCTTCGTAATCGTCGACGCTTTTGTGTTTGACGTTGTCGAGTGCGGATTTTTGGAATCTATTGATTAGTTGATGCAATGTTTTAAGGCGATCTATATCTTCTTTTGTGGCTTGGTTGCCTCTTGCTTTGCGGTGGACTTCGTTGAGAACAACGTTAGTGTCATAATCGAAGTCAAAGCTATGATAAGCTACGGTTTGTCCCGCTGGATTAATGTTAACGACAAATCCAGACAACCAGTGGAGACGTTCTCCCAGCTCTTTTTGACTTCCGCCTTGTTCGTAACTTTCAATCGTATCCTTTAGAGCGTATTCAAGCTGGGCGTACTCGAGTACATATGCTTTGAGTTGTGTTTTTTCAAAGTTGGCGCGCTGTTGAACGCTCCACATAAGTGATATGCCGAGCAGGATAGCAAGTATGATGGTGGCGAGTTTCCAGTTATTCATGGTTATTTCCCCCTAGATTTCCATTTTACTGAAAATTTAATAGAAGAGGATAGGTACAAAAGCCATTTTTTGTGTCTAGAGTTAACTTAGTTGGAAAAATGGGAGAAGTGGAGCATATATCTAAGGCAAGGGGGCGGCTGAAATTGCATCTTCAGCCGCCTTCTTTTGTGAAATGGTGTGACGCTTCTTTAGTAAACCGAAAAGTTATTGAAATCTTCATTCTTTTCTGACAAAATGAAATGAATGAAGATTCATACTGATGGGGGTTGGGATGATGTATGCGACTTTAGGGAGTATTTTCGATCAGACGGTGAGTAATTTTCCGAATCGAGAGGCGCTTGTGGATTTGAAGCGGGGGCAGCGTTGGACGTATGGGGAGTGGCGGGACGAAGTACACCGTTTGGCGAATGCGCTGAGTTCAGCTGGGGTTGAAAGAGGAGATCGGGTGTCGACGTTTTTGTTCAACACGAGTGAGCTTGCGACGACTTTATTTGCGTGTGCCAAAATCGGGGCTATTTTTAATCCGATAAATTTCCGGTTGAAGTCGGAGGAAGTGGCATATATTTTAAATGATGCAAAACCAAAAGTTGTGATGTTTGAAGATATTCTGAAGGATCAGGTGGCAGTGATTCAGCCACAATTTCCAGAGATTCAGTTTTGGTTTATTAATGAGAATACACCAGATTTCGCAATCAGCTATCACTCGGAGGTTGGCAGTGCGCAATCGACTGCTCCAGCAGTGGAAGTAGACGAGAAGGATACGTATGCCATCATGTATACGAGTGGAACGACGGGGCGTCCGAAAGGCGTGATTCACCGTCACCGTGATATGGCGGAGCAAAGTCTTATTTGCACTGCCGTGTTAAAGTATACGAAAAATGATGTTGGGCTTGTAACGGCACCGATGTTTCATTGTGCTGAGTTGCATTGCTGTGTGATTCCGAGGGTTCAAGCAGGTGCGAAGAGCGTTATTATGCATCAATTCCATCCGCAAGTTGCGCTTGATACGATCGAGCAAGAAAAAGTGTCGGTGATGTTCGCCGTTCCAACGATGTGGAGCATGATGGCAGACCTTGAAGGGGCAGCGTTGAAAGTCGGGACGTTGCAACGAGGGTTGTATGGTGCTGCGCCAATGGCTCCCATTCTTGTTAAGAAAGTAAAAGAAGTTTTGGGTATCGATTTGATTCAGGCATATGGCCAGACGGAAATGGGGCCGGCGATTACGTTTCTAGCGGAAGACGAGCAGCTAACTAAAGTGGGTTCAGCTGGGAAACCTGCATACAATCATGAAATCCGCATTGTCCAGCCGAATGAGAATGGACCTTCTAATCCGGATGCTATATTGAAACCGGGCCAAGTGGGCGAAATCATCGTAAAAGGTCCTTGCATGATGGCCGGTTATTTCAATCGCGAGGATGCGTCAGAAAAGGCGCTGTATAAAGGATGGTACCATTCAAGTGATTTGGGGTACATGGATGAAGACGGCTATTTGTATGTGGCAGACCGTGTGGATGACATGATCATCAGTGGTGGCGAAAATATTTATCCGCGTGAAGTGGAAGATGTGCTGCATGAACACGAATCGGTGCAGGATGTAGCGGTGCTTGGGATTCCTGATGAGAAGTGGGGAGAGTCGGTGCTGGCGTTTATCGTGACGCAGAATCCTGAACTTACGGCGGAAGATCTTGAAAAATTCTGTAAAGGAAACGACAAACTGGCTGGTTATAAACGTCCGAGGCATTATCAGTTTGTTAATGAATTGCCGCGAAATGCTAGTGGGAAAATTCAAAAGTTCTTGTTGCGGGAACAGCGAGTGGAAAGCGGCAGTATTTTGTAATGTTTAGTTTGGCGTGATAATGAAGGTTTAACAGTTAGGGGAATCCTGTGAAAAGTAAAGCAGTGACGATAATTGTAGGTATGATGATGAGTATGGGGATGTTGTTTGTTGGTTTTTTTGCGTTGGATCGAGTGGCTAAGAAAGAAGAGACTGTAAAAGTACAGGGGAACGTACCTAAGGAAGACGATGAATTGCCTGTAGTTGAACAGCCTGAAAAAGTCGAGCAGTTGGAAACCTTGCCGAACGCGGAAAACGAGGTTGCAAAATGGAATGCGACAGCATCTGAGTTCATAGAGAGGTATCCTGAGTTCAGGTTTGATGCGACTCGGATAGTGAAAGATGAAATGAAATCCAATGATGAAGTTACGACGTTTTCGCATGAGTTCAACACTGCGGTGAAAATCAGCTTGGTCTACACGGTAAATAACGAAACCGAAGAAATCACTGAAATGAGGCTTATCTGTCATGATACCGGTCCGGATAGTGCCGCCATTTTTCATACAATGAGCATGTTCATCAGTTATGTCGATGACGAGATCCCGACAGACCGTGCGGGTGAATTTTTAGGGGATAACACCTTTACTATTAGGGAATCGGGTATTTATGAACTTGAATTGAACGGGAAAAAATATGAATATTTATCGGATATGGATCAATTTATTCGTACACTGGTTTATCGAGTTGAGAGCTAAAATGTGCTTTTTCAAATAGATGATAGAAATGAAAATCCAGTAGCTTTTCAGGCTACTGGATTTTTGTCTTTAAGTTGCTTTTTCATAAAAAAACCCACCACTACATGTAATTTGTTAAGTGTGGTGGGTAATCCGAGAAGAAGTTGTTACTGTTCGATTTTATCGATGATGATGCTCGGGATTGTGATTTCTCCACCCATTGTCGATTCGTAAGTTAACAAACCATCTGATGTACCCATCAAAGTAATCAAGTCGTCTTCTAAAATACGAGAAACTACTATATATGAATCGTAACTTGCATAAATAATCTTATCGTAATCGTCATTGACGGCAATTCGAACTTGGGTTTCACCATCGCCTTCCATCACTTGAATAACCTTACCGTAAAATTTAACTTTTTCGCCATAGAAGTCATCTGGTGTTCGTGCTAATTGATCATAAGTGATGCCAGTATCATAGCCTCTTCTTTCTTCTTCTTCAGCCTTTTTCTGTGCTGCAGCTTCTGCCGCGGCTAGTGCTTCTGCTTCTTTCTTGGCTTTAGCTTCTGCCGCTGCTTTTTTTGCAGCTTCTTCTGCAGCTTTTTTCTTAGCTTCAGCTTCTTCTAATGCTTTTTGTTCTTCAATTCTTCTTTGTTGTTCTTTCTCAGATAACTCAAACCAAGGTTTTGCTTTTTCAACTGTTGCATTTAATTGAGCGATTTCTTTCTTTTGTTCACTAATTTGAACATGCAAAGCACCGATTTCTTCTTCTTTCTTCGAAACCTTATTAGATGCCGCACTTGAACTAATTACAAATAAAAAGAACACCACTACAACTGCACTAACGATAGCGATTACTTTTTTACTTTTCCAATCAATATTCATTTTTTCCTCCGAAAAATAATTTTTTGTTGTACCCACTGGACTTTATAAGATTAGACTCATTCATATCATGTATAAGTGCTGCACATGGGTAAATTCAACTGGATTATAAAGGTTAAAGTAAGTCCATCGACTATTATAGTGTAAAAAAGTATATTATTTTACAATCAGATAATTGAAAATAATATACTTATATATGTATATATTTGTGAAAATTATACATTATCGGAGTGTGTTTAGTCTTACGAGTTGCTAGTCTCAAATGATCTTTAATTACCTAATATTAATAACAATTAAGAAGAACTTGAAAATGCATCTTCAGCCGCTTGTTTCGAGTAATTGATTTGTTGTAGAGTTATCGTTGGAAAATTTTGGTCAAGGCATCGATTAGATGAAATCGTTTGGTTCCTTATAGAAACCAATGAAAAAGGAGCAAAAGCATGACAGGAAAGACACACATCATAGGCGGTTTGACAGCAAGTCTTGCATACGCACAATTTACAACATCTGATCCCGTACTATTGGTAGGGGCAGGGGTTATCGGAGCGTTGATTCCGGATATTTGTCATGGCGGCAGTAAAATTGGACGAACATTCCCGTTCATTTCGAAAATGATTAATGTGATTTTCGGACATCGTTCTTTCACCCACAGCTTGTTATTTTTATTCATCATTTCGATTCTAATGAAATCATTTGTAACAAACGAAGCAGTGATAGAAGGAATTTTGGTCGGGATGGTCAGTCATTATGTGCTAGACATGATGACACGTAATGGCATTAAGTTGCTATTTCCATTCAAAATACGTGTACGATTTCCATTGACGACTAAAACAGGTGGCACAGTGGAATCACTCGTGCTCGCTGCACTGTCGGTTCTTTCGGTGTATTTCGGGTATGAAGCGTTTAGGGTTTATTTATAAGAAGTGAGGATGAGAGAAGCGACCATGTCGTTTCTCTCATTTTTGATGATAAGGTATTGTGCAAACTGGAGATCCGTTCTGTCAACTTAGAAGTAGGATGATTAAGTGAAACATTACGCCAACAGTAAAGATTGGAAAGCGAAGCGTGCAATCCTAATTAAATGGGGGAATCAAAGAAATGTCTAGGTATAAGGGATGGTTTTGGATGATCCCTGCCATTTATAGTGAAATTTCCTATATACTTCTGATGGAAGGTTTAGGAATTAGGGGATTTTAATGACATTCTCGGTGATTTCTCTTCCAACATAAACGAATAATGGAGGTTATAACGTTGAAAAAGTGGAAATGGAAAATCGCTTTATCGGCATTGTCTTTGTCGCTTGTCTTGCCACTATCTGCAGGGGCATCTGGAAAGTTTTCGGACGTCGGACCACGTTTTGAGCATGAAATTAATTATTTGGCTGAGCGTAATGTTGCCAAAGGCTATAGCAATGGAACGTTTGGAGTCAATGCAACTGTCACAAGAGCAGAAGCTACAGTAATGATTATCCGAGAACTTGGCATACGATGGGATGGTGCTAAGGATCCAGGCTTTACGGATTTTAAAAAAGGTGACGGTTTTTATACAGAAGTAGCTGCAGCTGTTGAACAAGGTGTGATTCAAGGGAAAGTGGCCAAGGATGGTACACGCTATTTTGATCCGAGTGGTTCCTTGACTCGTGCGGAAATGGCCATCATATTGGCACGTGCGTATGATATTCCGCTAGATCGTAGGGACATTCCTTTTAAAGATGTTTCTTCAACTACAACTGGGAAGAAGGAAATCGATGCGTTATTCAATGGCGGAATATCATTTGGCTATGAAAATTTGTACTTTAAGCCCTATGCAAAAATTACCCGACAAGAGTTTGCAGGATTCCTTGGACGAACAGTAAACAAAGAATTTAACCCAATGTATATGGAATATGTTCATTACGACCCGGACACTCTGCAGCGGGTGAAACCGACATGGCTGACAGAACAACAATTGAATGCAATGGAAACTGAAATGATTGCGTTGATTAACAATGCCCGTATAAAAAAGGGGTATGAACCAATCGTTTTAAATGAGCGTTTACAGGATATGGCTGGTTTGAAAATTAGAGCGATGGCTAAATATCCATCTGATGAGAGAGTCATGGACATATATAAATTTTATGAAGATAAATATGGAGAGAAACTAAACGGAGATTATAGTGAGCGTTATGCAAATGGCTCAGTGGAATCTGCATTACAACAAATATTGTCTCAGGCAATCAATGAACCTTCTTTGTATGACGCAAGTCGCAAAGAAATGGGCGTAGGAGTTGCACAGGAAATGGACGGTTCATTCACGTGGGTCATCTCTTTATTATCTAGATAACATATTTGAAAAGGACTTCTATATGTGTTGAAAAAAAATCTACTTTGCAGTTGAATGAAAGTAAGGTGTTAAAACTAATATAGAGTTAGTAGAAATCCAGCAGATTTTTTTGCTGGATTTTTTCTTTCCAAAAAATATTAGAATAAAAATGAGCAAGTGGGGTAATAAAAGGAAGAAGAAAATATTTAAAAGCATTTTCAACAATAAAAGAGCTGAGGGTGATGAGAATGAAAAAAATGAATCGTGGAATCGTTACGGCACTATCTGCCATTGGCGTTGCGCAAGGGTTAAAGGTTATTACACATAAGAAAAATACAGGTGTATGGGATTGGCGACCATTGTTTCAGACGGGTGGCATGCCGAGTTCACATTCAGCTGGAGTAGCGGCACTTGCTTCTTACGTTGCAGCGAATAAAGGAACTCGCCATACTGAAACAGCTCTTGCCGTCGTTTTTGGCTTTATCGTTATGTATGATGCGCAAGGAATTCGTCGTCATACGGGTGAGATTGCACAACTGGTAAATGATTTAGAAGATGAATTGGTCGCATTTTCTGGTGATTATCCAAGTTTCCAGTACACCGAGCGTGAAGGTGAGCTTAAAGAACTACTTGGCCATCAACCGATTGAAGTACTGGGTGGCGCATTATTTGGAGTCGCTTATGGTCTTATTGCAGCGAAGTTTGAGAATGATGAGCGACGGAAAAAACGTAAATATGGACATCGCTTGGAAGGAGCAGACCGCGTTTCCTGGGATTGATTTGAATAATATAAATTGCAAAGGCAGCCGAATTACCGGCTGCCTTTTTTGTGTTTATCATAAAATTTTAATAGGTGCCTTCTAGTTTTTGAATGAAGTCTTTCATCGAATGATAGGGAGCTATGCCTTGTCTTTTCAATTCGTATGGAGAGTCATTTAATTTTACATTTCCCGTCACGGTCGTAAACGCCATTCGTATGCCTGCATCATAAGCAGCTTGTATGGTCGTKTGATTGTAATGACCAAATGGGTAGGCAAGATATTTTGTTCTGAGAAGGTCATTTGAAAATGCTTTTCCCAATTGGGCAGTGCCCTTTTGAATATCTTTTAAGATTGCGTCATAAGATTCCGTTGTGTACATGCCCGATCTAGCACCAGGTTTGTATAGGTGCATGTCATTGGAATGATGTTGGTAGTCATATACATCGGAAGTTTCTCTAATTTCTTTTAACCCTACATATTGCAAATCACTAGCGATCCAGTAATCTGAAGATTGCCGAATTTTTCCTGTAATAACGAATGACGTAGCATGAAAGTCCAAATCTTTTAACAGAGGATACGCTAAGTCCACAGTTGAGGTTATTCCATCATCAAACGTAATGGCAACGACTTTTTCAGGAAGGTTCGTTTGATAAGTCAGCCAATCATCAAGTTGCTGCATGGATATTGTTTTCCACTTATTCTCTTTCAAGTAGCGCATTTGATCCTCAAATTGCTTGTATTCAATCGTCATATTATTAAAAGCTTGATTAGATTGAGCTTTGTCATGCATCATGTGATGATACATCAACACAGGAATGCCATTATCTGTGCGTGTTTGCAACTTTTTGATATATCCTTTTGAACCACCGAAATTAATTTCATAAAACTCTTTGTCCTCTTTAATGATAGGTATGCGAACATTAGAATTCACATATCCCAGTGAAGGTGAGCTTTTAGGTTGTGAAAAAACCACAAGTCTATTCTTTGCGATGACAGAAGATGTACCTTTTTCTAAAACTTGTTTATTTGGGAACTCTACTTTTTCAGCATGATTTTTATCTACATTAACAAATCCATTACCAAATGAAACGTGATAAAATTTTTCATCCTCTGACTCTATGTAGTATGTTTGTCCTTTCATAAACGTCGCAAAACCCATTTTTTCATTGCCCATATGTACATATCCACCGATATTGAATAACGGTT
>NZ_JBFUIO010000050.1:0-19427 GCF_056401835.1 Paenisporosarcina sp. P4_D4
CACAATATCTGCTGCTTCTTTAGGCGCAACGGATGAATGTGCATCTCTTACTCTTAAACAAAGCATATATCTATTAGTGGCATCCCACGGTGATTTATCATAGTATCCAAAAAAATATTCCATCCCATCTTTCGGAGATATTCTCATAATATCCCCTTCGGATTCAATTTTTGGAGATAGTGCATACATAGATAACTGATATGTTCTCTTTATAATCTTTTTTATTCCGGGATATTTATTCAATTGATTATTAATTTTTGCTTCAAAATTACTCATAGTATGTCTCCTAATACATTTCACATTTTTATTAGTTAATTACAAATTCTCCTTGTACCAGTTAATCGATGCTAAAATCCCTCGCTTAAAACTCCAATTAGGATTATATCCGAACATTTCTTGTGCTTTAGATATATCAGCATTACTATGCTTAATATCTCCAGCTCTTTCTGGTCCGAAAATTGGCTTTATGTCTTTTGCTAAAGAGTCACATAACCCATTATAGATATCAATCAAATATTCTTGACCACCACAAGCAATATTATATGCTTGGCCTGCTGCTAATTCAGAAGACTTACAAGCTTTCAAATTAGCCTCAATTACATTTTCAATATATGTAAAGTCTCTGCTTTGATTACCATCTCCATTAATTATTGGTCGTTCACCATTAAGTAATTGTTTAATAAACTTAGGTATTACAGCTGCATATGCGCCATTGGGGTTCTGTCTTCTCCCGAATACATTAAAATACCGAAGTCCTACAGTGTCAAGATTATATAACTTTGTATAGATATGTCCATATTGCTCATTCACCTTTTTGGTAAGTGCGTAAGGTGACATCAATTTACCTTCTCTTCCTTCTTTTTTTGGTAGAGTAGGTTCATCTCCGTAAACTGAGGAACTTGAAGCATATATAAATTTCTTTATACTATTTGTTCTTGATGCCTCTAGCATATTTAAAGTACCTTTTATATTAATTTCTTCATAAAGCAACGGCATTTCTATACTTCTTGGCACACTTCCCCAAGCAGCTTGATGAAGAACATAATCAACACCTTTGCATGCTCTCATACAAGTATCTAAATCACGGATGTCACCCTCAAGAAATTCAAATTTCTTATTATTCAAAAAATCTTCTACATTCTCTTTTTTACCATTTGAAAGGTTATCAAGTCCTCTTACTTGATAACCTAATGAAAGTATTGCTTCTACTAAATTAGATCCAATAAAGCCTGCTGCTCCAGTTATTAAGAATTTTGTATCTTTTGGGAACTCGATGTTTTCATATCCCATCTTATAGCCTCCAATATAAGAAGCCCATTTCTTCTGCTTCTTTCCGACTAAACACTGCTTTAATGTCAATTAACACACAACTACTTGCATTATTTTGTGAACTTGAATCAATTGATGCAGCAACTTCTGTCATTACTTGTTCATCGATGTACTCCACTGAACGAAACATCTTCTTAACATCTTTTAATGATATATCTCTAAATTCATCATGTGGAACTGCAAAGATAACGGCATCCATTTCATTTATGTCTTTCAAATCACAAGGGTTTATTCTATATTCATTCCATAAATCATCTTTATCAGCTATAGGGTCTACTACTTTCACTTCTATTCCGTATTCTTCTAACTCTTTTATTACATCTAATACTTTTGTGTTTCTGACATCTGGGCAGTTCTCTTTAAATGTAACCCCAAAAATGGCGACTTTTGAACCTTTAATTTGTTTGTTTGCTTTTATCATTTTCTTTACTGTACTTTCAGCAACGTATTTACCCATATCATCGTTTATTTTTCTTCCTGAAAGGATAATTTGTGAATAGTAACCCATTTGCTCTGCTTTATATGTTAAATAGTATGGATCAACGCCTATACAATGCCCCCCCACTAATCCAGGGGAGAATTTAAGAAAGTTCCATTTAGTTCCTGCAGCCTCAAGAACGGCTTTTGTGTCAATTTCCATTTTATTAAAAATGATCGATAGTTCATTCATAAAAGCTATATTTATGTCCCGTTGAGCATTCTCTATAACTTTAGCAGCCTCAGCTACTTTAATACTCTCCGCTTCGTATACTCCTGCAATAACAACTAGCTTGTACACTTTTGAAATTATTTCCAAAGTCTCTTTATCCATACCAGAAACTACTTTTATTATAGTTTCAAGTCTATGTTCTTGATCTCCCGGATTAATTCTTTCGGGTGAATAGCCTACTTTAAAATCTTTTCCACACTTTAGACCCGATTCTTTTTCTAAGATTGGAACACAGATATCTTCTGTTACGCCTGGATAAACTGTAGATTCAAATACAACAATTGAACCTTTACTCAAATTTCTACCTAACGTACGACTTGCGGATTCCACTGGTGATAAATCAGGAGTACGATCTTCCTTTACAGGCGTAGGTACAGCTACGATATGAAATTTAGCTTCTTTAAGACTTCTTTCATTATAAGTAAATTCTATAGTCGTGTTTTTAATTACTTCATTCCCTACTTCTTTTGTAGGGTCTATACCCTTTCTGTAAAGCTCAATTTTTTCCTTACTTACATCGAATCCAATAACATCAACCTTATTTGCAAAAKCAACTGCTATTGGCATCCCAACATAACCTAATCCTATTACAGAAATCTTTTCTTGTCTTTTTACTATCTCTTCGTAGTTAATCATATAATTTAACTCCAATTTTTTATTTTTTTGAAAACAATGCCGAAAACGAACCGATTCCATATGACGAGTGCAATATTAAAAATAAGAATGGCATTGAAAGTACATAATAAATTTTCTTTGTTTTCTTAATAKCAAATATTAAACCAAGTATAAAATGGAAACATATAACAGTAAGTAATAATTGCCAAAACCATGCACTTAAAAAGCCTAGGAGAGTACATCCAATAATCCCAGCTACAAAACAAAAAGGTATTAAATGTCTTATCGATAATGCTTTAGAATTTTTCTTAAAGACGATTATGTTCCATTTACCGTTTTGATATCCTTGTTTGGCCATGGACTTAACATTATTCCGCGCAAAGTAAGTTAATACAATAGAGGGATCTAAATAAAACTTACCTCCTACCGCTTTAATTCTTGAGTGTAAATCAATATCTTGATTTCTTTGCAAGGATTCATCAAAAAAACCTACTTTTTCAAATATACTTTTCTTATATAATCCAAATGCAACCGTATCCACATATCCAGCTTTTTTTGAATATCTGAATTTCGAATTACCAACCCCAAATGGGGAAGATAAAACATTAGAAATCGCTTTCCCCTTATTTCTGATAGTATCGGACTTCATACTTCCGCCAACACATACAGCATCCCCAACTCGCAACATAACTTCAACACATTTAGAGATGTAATCAGGTTCTACA
Organism: Paenisporosarcina sp. P4_D4; assembly: GCF_056401835.1. Classification (NCBI taxonomy): domain Bacteria; kingdom Bacillati; phylum Bacillota; class Bacilli; order Caryophanales; family Caryophanaceae; genus Paenisporosarcina; species Paenisporosarcina sp. P4_D4. The sequence goes on from NZ_JBFUIO010000050.1 coordinate 3,379, forward strand.
AAACTATGGGCATCAATTCTAAAAACATACTCACCATTTGCCTCTTTAAGTCCTAAGTTCCATCCTGATGCAAGTATCTTTTGGGGATTATTTAAATACCTGATTTTCAAGTTGCAATCGTTTTTTTTGTAAATATCCGCTATCTTTTTTACAATCTGAAATGAATCATCTTCAGAATCACCGTCGATAAAAAGGATTTCATATTTGTCTTTTGGATAATCTTGATTAATTAATGAATTAATACTTTTTTCTATATATTCACTTTCATTTCTTGCTACAATAATAGCAGAAACATATGGTATATTTTCATAACCCATAAACTTACCTCATTCCAAAAAAGTTATCGTTTAGAACTATTTCCTATTACCTATTACCTATTAACTCTTCACTCCGTTCAATAGCAGAAAAATACTCCTCAGAGTTTATTTTCTTTTCTCTCAATAAAAAATCACCAAAATCTTCTGAAGTATCCATACCTACTGTACTTATTCCGTCTCTTTTAAATACCTTTACTGCCGTTCTGAAAATTATCTGCCAGTCACCCGTAAATGTAATATTATCAAGATAATCCAGATCAAAAGTTAATTTTTCTTCCCAAGTAACACAGTTTCGTCCATTGATCTGTGCCCACCCTGTGAGACCTGGTAAAATACCGTGTCTCTCTTTTTGTTTTGATGTCATAAACACTAAATCTTTAACAAGTTGTGGTCTTGGCCCTACAAACGCCATATCTCCTTTAAGTATATTAAAAAGTTCTGGTAACTCATCAAGTGATGTTGATCTTAAGAACTTCCCAAAACCCGTTAATCTAACACTATCCGGAAGTAACTCCCCATTCTTATCTTTCTTCTCTGTCATCGTCCTAAACTTATACATCGTAAAAATTACTTCATTAAATCCAGGTCTTTTTTGTCTAAATATAATTGGACTTCCAAGCTTTGTTCTTACAAGTATTGCAACTATTAGAAACAATGGACTAAACACGATAATAGCAACGATAGACAATAATAAATCCAATGGTCTTTTTAGATATCTTCTATACAATTCACCGTTAACATCTTTCATTGCTCTCACCATAATTCTTTAATAATTTTTATAATTCTTTTTAAATCAGCATCTGTCATCTTGGTATCAGAAGGTAAACACACACCATTCTCAAACAATTTCTCTGCTACATCCGTTCCAATAAAATCATATTTCTCGAAATAAGGCTGTATATGCATTGGCTTCCAAATTGGTCTTGACTCTATATTTTCTTTTTCAAGAGCTTCCATAATTTCTAAAGGTCTAATCTTGCCATATAACACCATTGAACTTAACCAATAGTTCGGGTCATCCCATTCATTGCTTGGCATAAATATTATTCCATCAAGATTATTAAGTTCTTTCTTATAAAAATCAAATATATATTTCTTCTTCTTAACTCTTTGGTCTAGTATCTTCAGCTGCCCTCGGCCAATCCCAGCTACTACATTACTCATACGGTAATTGAATCCTAATTCACTATGCTGATAGTGTCTTGCCTGATCCCTACTTTGAGTTGCCCAAAATCTTGCCTTAGAAATTCTTTCTTCATTATTGGAAACCAGCATTCCACCACCTGAAGTAGTGATGATTTTATTACCATTAAAAGAGAAAACCCCATAATCACCAAAAGTGCCTGTATGCTTTCCTTTATAGTAAGTGCCTAAACTCTCTGCAGCATCTTCAATTAGTGCAACATTGTGTTTTTTACATAGCTCTACTATTTTATCCATGTCTGCAGATAAACCATAAAGATGTACCACTATAACTGCCTTTACTTTGGGATACTTTTCAAAAGCCTCTTTCAATGCTTTAGGACTCATATTCCAAGTTTCATAATCGCTATCAATAAATACAGGAATAGCATTTTGATAGATAATTGGATTAGCTGTTGCTGAGAACGTAAGTGTTGGACAAAATACAATGTCCCCTTCTCCTACTCCTGCTGCTATTAAGGCTAAATGGATTGCCCCAGTACCAGAAGACAGTGCCGCAGCTGCGTTAGTACCCACCCTATTTGCAAGTTCTTTTTCAAATTCATTCACATTTTCACCAAGCGGTGCAATCCAGTTTGTTTCAAAAGCTTCCTTAACATATTGCATTTCATATCCCTCATCACTCATGTGAGGTGATGATAGGAAAATTCTTTCTGATTTTGTTAGTCTTTCTGCCATTTTTGGACTTCCTTCCTAAGGTAAGTTGTATCAATTTTTTAGTTACTTAGTACTTGATTGGCAATTCATCGTTTTCCACCCAACCAACTACGAAATTACTAAAGCAATTTCTAGCTTCCCCGTTAAATCATAAAGTCCATTATTTAATCGGGGGCTATTATTCAATACCAATATCTATTTAAGGACTCTCTTACTTTCTATTATCTGCTCAAGATACTCAACCAGCTCATTTCTCAATTCCTCATGCTGTAAAGCAAACTCAATAGTAGTCTTAACAAATCCTATCTTCTCCCCAACATCATAACGCTTACCCTCAAAATCATAAGCAAACACTCGTTGAACCTGATTTAGCTGTTCAATAGCATCGGTCAACTGGATTTCTCCACCCGCCCCTGCTCCTTGTTTCTCAAGGAAAGTAAAAATTTCAGGAGTTAAAATATATCGTCCCATTATTGCAAGATTTGACGGTGCCGTTCCCATTGGTGGTTTCTCGACAAAATTATCGACTTTATAAAGTCTTCCATCTCTTTCAAGAGGTGCAATAATCCCGTAACGATTCGTTTCACTATCAGGTACTTGTTGGACACCAATGACAGAAGCACCAGTTTCATCATATTGATTGATTAATTGTCGTAAACATGGTGTCTCAGCTTGTACTATGTCATCTCCCAATAGAACTGCAAAAGGTTCATCACCTATAAATTTTTTCGCACATAGTACAGCATGTCCCAGTCCAAGTGGTTCTTTTTGACGGATGAAATGAATCTCGACTTTAGAACTTTCTCTTACTTTTTCGAGTAATTCGAACTTCTCTTTACGAATCAAGTTTTCTTCCAATTCAAACGCATGATCAAAATGATCTTCAATCGCACGTTTTCCTTTACCTGTAACAATAATGATGTCTTCAACCCCTGAAGCAATAGCTTCTTCGACAATATATTGAATGGTCGGTTTATCAACAATTGGCAGCATTTCTTTCGGCATCGCCTTAGTTGCTGGCAAGAAACGTGTTCCTAAACCTGCGGCTGGTATGATTGCTTTTCTGACTTTCTTCATATTATATATACCTCACAATAATCGTATTATTTATCAAAAATCAGCTCTTGGTGATTTTTCCAATTAATAGTCAAAATAAAAGGGCGTTTCTCACGCCCAATTCATCCGACTTCATTCAACATTTGAAGAGTCTTAACCTCAACATTCCTTCGATTTGCAACCCCAACCAAAGTATCCTTCAACTCTGATCCTGCAAGTGTTGGAATCTTATCCAACAAGGAAAAAAGCTCATGCTTCGTAATCGGCGTTGCCTTCCCAATATAAATCTTCGGAAACACAACGTCGCTCTGACGTTCGCTTTCATTCATCAACTCTTCGAAAAGCTTCTCTCCGGGTCTAATTCCAGTCTCTTTAACTTCGATTTCACCATCGGAATAACCAGAAAGTCGAATCAAGTTCTTTGCTAGATCCACTATCTTAACTGGCTCGCCCATATCCAGTACGAATACTTCCCCACCATTGGCAAGAGTTCCAGCTTGAATCACAAGTCTCGATGCTTCTGGAATCGTCATGAAGTAACGAGTCATACGTGCGTCAGTTATAGTTACAGGACCACCTTTTGCAATTTGATTCTTAAATAGAGGGACCACACTACCACGAGAACCCAAAACATTCCCAAATCGTACTGCTGCGAACTTCGTCTTACTATCTTTCGCAAGATTCTGAATAATCATTTCCGCAAAACGTTTCGTCGCACCCATCACGTTAGGTGGGTTAACCGCTTTATCAGTCGAAACTAATACAAAGTTACTTACTCCAAAAGTGTCTGCCGCTTCCGCAACATTCTTCGTACCGAAGATATTGTTCTTAACAGCTTCCATCGGATTGTATTCCATCAACGGCACATGCTTATGTGCAGCAGCATGGTATATCACATCTGGTCTATACTCATCTACAAGGTCGAAGATTCTCGCACGATCTTGCACGTCAGCAATGATTGGACGAATATCTGTCCCTGTGCCTGCGATATTTTGTAGTTCTTGATCAATCAAGTAAATCGAGTTCTCTCCATGCCCTAACAAAATCAATTGTTTTGGACTGAATCGCATAACTTGTCGGCAAATCTCTGATCCTATGGAACCGCCCGCTCCAGTAACCAAGATTGTTTTGCCAGTAATGTTCTCAGAGATCACTTTCATATCCAGCTGAACTTCTTCTCGTCCTAGTAAATCCTCGATTTTCACATCGCGTATTTCGTTGACTGAAACTTTACCAGTCATCAAGTCTTCAATACGTGGAATCTGCTGTGTTTTAGCGCCCGACGCCACACAAACTTGAAGAATATCAACCATTTCATGTTTTGATAATGATGGAATCGCGAGTACAATATTTTCTACATTATGTTTTTTTACTATTGCTGGAATGTCTTTTATGTATCCTAGTACTTTAATCCCGTAAATCTCCAAGTTTTGTTTGGTGTGTTGGTCATCTACATAACCAACTGGAATTAGTTCAGCATCATGACTGTGCATCAACTGACGGGTAACCATTGTTCCAGCTGCACCCGCTCCGACTATTAACGTTCGTTTTCTTACATCGGTCTTTTCAAATCTGAATCTAGAGTCGGCATAAAGCCTCCAGGAAAATCTGGATCCTCCGATTAAAAACACATGCAGCATCCACGTTAGTGCCAAAACTCGCCAGTAGATGTTTTGTTGTAAGGCATATTGAATGACCATAACTGTTAAGATTGTATAAGTAACAGCACGCACGATGGATAAAACTTCTCCCACCGATGCGTACGTCCATACTTTTCGGTATAAGCCTAAACGCCAGGAAAAAAAGTGGTGGGCAAGGAAAATGGTAAGCGAACTGACAACAAGCATATCATTGTGAAATATGTCCAAATAAGGATGTAGGACGAAATAACATGCATAAATCGAGAAAAGTACGATGATTGAATCTAGAAGAATCAATAAATAGGTACGTTTATGAATAGTCATCGTCGCTACCTCCTTTTGAATGAGTTGATTAAACAAGACCGAACAGCTTCTTTCGTTGTTGAATTCGTTCTGGCGCTAATTTCCGCATCGAACGTCCAAGCAGTACATCTTCTGCTTGAAGATTTACCAGCTTCACCATATCTGAGCCAAGTTTTTTATCGAGCTTGTCCATCGCTTGTTTCCAGACACATGCACGATTTGTGATGTTATGAGCATCGGTTGCTACAAAGTGGGCGAGTTGGTGTTCAAGCATATTCAAACTCAATTTCTGTGTTTTCTTACCGAACATACCGGCTACGCTTGCTGCCGTCACTTGAGATAAAGCACCGTTTTTAATCAAGCGGTATAGCTTGTCCGAGTTTTCGGCAATTTCCGCATTTCGTTCAGGATGAGCGATGATTGGTGTGTAGCCATTAACGAGCAAGTCATAGAATAATTGCTCCGTATATTTAGGTATATTAGATGAAGGAAATTCAACCAATACATACTCTGAATCATTTAAAGTAAGCAATTCTTCTCCTCGGTTGAAGATGTCGACCATTTCACCAAATAAGCGAATTTCCTGGCCAGCGTATAGATCCAGCTGGATGTTCTGTCTATTTAATTCAGCTTTCACTTCTTGAACTTTAGAAAGAACGTCTTTTTTGTCATTTGTAAAGCTGGGGTGTCTATGATGCGGAGTCGCTATTATCGATGTAATGCCTTCCGCAACCGCTTGCTTCGCCATTTCGACACTGTCTGATAAGTTTTTCGACCCATCATCCAGACCCCATAGAATATGTGAATGAATATCAATCATCTAAATCCCCACTTTTCCCTTTTTATTAGTCCTTATTACCCTAACAACGCAACTATATTCATATATTAGCACGATAAAGTCACTATTAACAGGGGATTAACAGTGAATAAATTGTCGAAACGATAGGTAAATAGACTCTATTTTCAAAAGGAATCAATCGTTATGGCCATAATAATAATAATACTGTGAATCCTTTGCTTTTTTCATATTGAGCACAGCTCCAATCGTCTTGCCTTTAGCGGAATCCAATAGGTCTTTGGCTTTACGCGCAGCTTCATGTTCCGTCTTCCCACTACAGATAACCAAAATCGAACCATCGACTTTGTTCGACAAAATTTGTGCATCAGCAACAGCTAATACAGGAGGTGTGTCAAATAAAACTAAATCGAATTCCGTTTTCGTCTTTTCAATAAATTGCGACATTGCCTCAGATCCCAGCAATTCTGCCGGGTTAGGAGGAATCGGACCACATGTCAAAATAGATAAGTGTTCCACTTCTGTCTTTTGTACCGCTTCAGCCAATGTCGTTTGTTTAGTCAGGACGTTCGTCAATCCTCTGACGTTTTTCAAATTGAACGTATAATGCACGGTTGGTTTACGTAAATCGGTATCGACAAATAATACTTTCTTTCCTTGTTGGGCAAATGTAATCGCAAGATTGGCTACAGTGGTTGACTTGCCTTCTGCCGGACTTGAAGACGTTACTAAAATCGTTTTGTATTCTGTATCAATGGAAGAGAATTCAATGTTGGTACGTAACGTTCGGTATTGTTCTGTGATGGGCGAACGTGGACTGTCAATAGTAATTAATCGGCGTTCCATTTCTATCGCACGTCTTTTCTTAGCCATTGTTAATCTCTCCTTCTGGTTTCAGCTTCTGTTGCACTTTATTCATCTTGTCTTGCTCTTTTTTCTCCATAGAAGAAATGGAGCCAATGACAGAAAGACCTAGCAAAGTTTCAATCTCTTGTTCGGTTTTGATTGTATTGTCCAGGTACTCAAGTAGGAACGCCAAACCAACACCTAGCATCAAACCAACAACCATGGCAATTGCCATATTCAACATTTTGTTTGGTTTAATCGGAATCTGTGTGTCTGTTGCAGTTGCTTTTGCTAGAATACTAACGTTGTTGACGTTCATAATATCCATGATTTCACGTTGGAACACACTTGCCGTTGTATTGGCAATATCACGGGCAACGAACTGGTCTGGATCTTGAACCGTAATCGTCAATACTTGCGATTCACCTACCGCAGAGACGGTGATTTTCGAGTTCAAGTCTTCAGTAGTTAGTGTTTCAAGTGCCAGATCTTTGCGGACGATATCCAAAATCGCCGGGCTCTTGATAATGACGTTGTATGTATTAATCAATTGTAAGTTTGTTTGAATCTCACTGACATTTAATATCGGCGCTTCTGTTTTCTCTTGATTGACTAATAGTTGTGTAGATGCTTGATAGATAGGTGTAACAAAAAAGTAACTAACAATTCCGCTGATAAGGGTCGCGAGAATAGTTAGTGATAGGATTAACAGCATTCGTTTTTTTAACGTTTGAAATAATTCTTGTAAACTGATTGTTTCTTCCATAGTTCAAAAGACCTCCATCGGTACAATAAGTATACATATTATAGCACATAGATATGTCGTCGAATTGTCTTGTTTTGTCGAATCATGTTAGGTAATCAGTATCAAAAGGCTTGCATTTACTTTGCGAACCATAAAATTAAGTAAGGAGTCTTGAATGTTGAATCTACCTATTATGACTTTTCTACCACTCCATGACTTTGGATATAGATTTATATGAAAAACCCACCCAAGCTTCACTTGGGTGGGTTTAGAATGTGATTACTTAATATGTTTGAATTTCCACTTCTCCGATTTGTTGTCGTAGTAAGCTACTTCAATATCTAGCTTCTTACCTTTAGTTGTCGTGATGAAGAAGTAGTCTTTAAATCCGTTCGTGATTTGATTGCCTTCTGTATCAGTGAAGGACATATCATTTAATTTCAAGTTTTCTTCTTGTTGACCATGATGTTTCTCATGGCCTTTACCTTTTCCTTGGTGATTGTCATGACCGTTACCATTGTCTGGGTGGTTGTCATGTCCTTTTGGCAAATGATATTCCAGGGTCAATGAAAATGCGCCAGATTTAGCCAACACGTCAAAGTTCATTGTTGTGATGGTGAATGATGACCCATTAACCAGTTTCAAGATGACTGGTTTGTTTACTGCATCGATCTTCTCCACAGCATCCTCGGTGAATCGAATCTCGACTTTTCCATCGATATGCGGTGCAGTTACTTCTATGAAGATGACTGGTTTCGTTGTATCGACATCGTCTGCCGAGACGATTTCAACACCGTCTTCAGTTGCTGGCACTGTAACGTTGATTGTTACTTTGTTTTCTCCGACTGTCGCCGTGATTGTCGTCGAGCCAGCAGCTTTTGCTGTAATTAATCCTTTTTCRACTGAGATTACGTCTGTATCGTAGCCACTGTATGTTGCTGTAGCCGTTACATCTTCATCAGTAGAAGTTTCATCCGCTTTAGTAGTTGTTTCTGTTACTTTCAGTTGTTCTGTTGCACCAACTTCAAGTTCAACCGTAGATTTATTTACCTTCAATGTTTTCACGTCTGGTACTTCGTCTTTTAAATCTACTTGAATCAATAGTGGGTCATGGTCAGATGCGCGACCGTGAATGTCCATATAGTTTGCATTGATGTGAATCATATCAACTAAAGCCGTATCAGCTATGTTGTTTGTAACTAACACATGGTCAAGTACTTGGTTGTTTCCTTGGTAGTAATAAGAGAAACGATCGCCAGCTGGTACTTTTTCCACCATGTTTGTCAAAATGCCACCTTTAAGTGCTGCAAGTGTTGGTGTGAATTCGAAATCATTCATGTCACCAGCCACGATTACTTTCAGGTTCGGATCTTGTGCTTGTCCTTTTTTGATAAATTCATTGATCATAGTTGCAAGTTCGATACGTTCTGCTTCAGAACCTAAGAATGGAGGTTGGTTTTTACCGAATAACGGTTGGTCTCCACCTTTTGAGTTTAAGTGAGCGCCAATTACGACTACTTTCTCCCCTTGGAACTCGAACTGAGCTGCCAATGGTTTACGTGTGTTTGCTTGTGGCAAGTCAAGGATACGACCAGGGTTTTTAGAAAGTTCTCCATCTACCCATGTTACCGCTTCAGTTGAACCACCTTTCGTTCCTGCTACAAGTGATACACGGTTCGGATTGTATAAGTAACCAACGCGAATGTTCCCGCCTGGTTGTCCACCATCTTGATTGTATTCAGGTGCGATGTCAGTCCATTCATACACTGGACCTCCTGCCGCTACTATCGCTGCAATCAGACGTTCATAGCTTTCTGTCGCGTCTGCATTGTTTGAAGCTGTTGCCCCATCATTATCTTGAACTTCTACAAGAGTAATAATGTCAGGAGATTTCATGTTCTCAACGAACGATTTTGCGATTTTCTCCACTTTTTCATCCGGAGTTTGTTCAATATTATTAGAGAAGTTCTCAACGTTGTAAGAAGCAACGTTCAATTTATCTTCCGCTGGTTTGATATCTGTGATTGTCACTGGTTTTTCAACGCGTGTGATTTGTGGAAGTGTGTTTTCTTTCGTCCACAGTTTGTAGTTACCGAAGCCGAAGCCCATAACGCCAACAATGTTGCCAGTATAGTAGTCGCCAGATTTTGCGTCGTATGATTCGTTATCGAAGTCTACGATGACGCGTTCTGGGTTGTAGTCAGTAGCAGAAATATTGATTCCGCCAAGTACGTTGAATACAGTTTTTGTAGAGCTTCCTGCTACAACCACCACTTCACCGTATTTTTGCGGTCCAACTACTTTCGCATTTGGAACTGCTAGACGCATTAATTCAACAGATTCCCAGAAATCAATACCGTCTTCAGCTGGATCGAATGAAGTCAATCCGTCGTTGTCGATGATTTCCGTTGCTGGGAAGATGTCTTCACCGATTACTAATGGTGCTGGAAGTTCATGTGTTCCGTTTGCTACTGCAGCAGTTGCTCTGATACGAGTAACTGGTAAATCATTTGTTTTCATATCTGAATAGCCTTCGTAATACCATTCTTCAACTGTTCCTGCAACGGTAATCAAGTCACCGACTTTAAGGCCATTTGAAGTTTTGTTTACGATGATTGCTTCAGATGTTGTGTTATCATCATCCGGATTTACATCCTGAATAACAAAGTTAGCCGAGTTGTAAAGGTGAGTAACAACCCCAGTGATTTCTTTGACGGTAGCCCCTTGGTAATCCGAGTAATGACCTTCACCTTGAATGTCACGGATTTGGAGGTTGCCCACTTTCAATACGTTGTAAGTGAATGAGAAGACTTCAGAAGTTGTGTCACTTACTGCGATTGCTTTGATTGTTGTGTCTTTCGTTAATTCGATTGGAGCAGTGTATTGTGTACTTGCAGACGTCGGTGTTGAACCATCTATTGTATAGTAGATTGTCGCACCTTCGATTGGTGAAATTAAAGAGATTTTTGTACCTGCAGACACTGTTCCTGGGAATACATCTGTGTAAACAGCAGGTTTGTTCACTAGGTCAAAGCTTTCAAGTCCTAATGTTTTCACTTGGTATGTTGTGTTGAATTTAGAAGCAATACCTGAAATGTTTACAAGATCGCCTGCTTTATAGCGTTTGATGAATTCATCGTAAGCCAATCCGTTGCGGTTATCGTTACGGATGACCACTGATTCACCATTTTCATATGTAGCTGTGAATTCGAATGTTCCGAAGTCATTTGATTTTACTAAGTTCGTAATCTTTACGTTGTTTAATAGAATGCGTTCACTTTGTGTTTCTTCATTTACGCCTACAGGTGTGATTTCCTGTGTTGCTGGCAATTCATTGCCTGAAGAGATCTTCGTGATTTTCGGTTGTTCCATTTGAAGTTCGCCGCCATAGACGGTTACTTTTCCTTCTAGTTCAACTTTGTCACCAGGAGAGACATCTGCTGTAGAAGAGAAGATGTATAGTCCAGCTGTACTGTCCTGAACATAGAACGCTTTACCACCCCAGTATCCAGTACCAGTAGTAACTGTTCCTTGTACTTTGATTAATTTATCCGATCCCACTTCTGTACGAGCAGCAGCAAGGTTCTCTTTCAGTTCCGCTTCAGACGGAGGTGGTTCTACTCCACCATCCAGGAAGCTCATTGCATTAACAGCACTAATACCAGGTACCGAGAAGTAAGCACCTAAAGTACCTGTAATTTCAACTTTTTTCCCTTGATTAGCTGGGTTCGTCAACATTCCAAATTGTGCACGGAAGTTCGTAGCTAAACGGACGGGAATCATTTTCTTTATATCAGTTTCATTTGGAGAATCCGCAATCACAACATTTGTGTCTGCAGGAAATGGCGCTGTAAAATCCACACTTGTCGTGCTGTTCATATAGCCCACGATATATCCATGGACCGTTGCAGAACCTGTATTATTTGCGATTGCATCGGCAACCGTTATCGGTTCCGCCGCTTGGGCACTTGGTGCTGTGATAAATGGTCCAACCATTGAGATCACTAGTAAGAATGCTAGTAGAATCTTACTGAAAGTATGTCTAAAAATGCCTTCTTTCGTCATCCATTTCACTCCTCAAAGAGAATTTATTGTAATTCCCCTAGATTATAGCAAAGGATTGTTATTATTTTCTTAATTGTTTGTAAGTGTTGTTAAGAAAACCCAAAAACAGTCAGTAAGTCTATTTAGTTGGAAGGAAAATGGTTTTTAACTAATACGAAGTTTCCATACGAATATACCTATAATATCAGGGTGGGTTTATGCTTCTTTTAATAGAAGAAGTTTCGTTGCAAACAAAAAGAGCCAACCACAAGGGCTGACTCAATTGTTTATTAAAATTCATTCAGTTTGTCTAATGCACGATATAGCATAACTGCCGCTTCCGCACGTGATGCATTCGCTTTTGGATCAAATTTGTTTCCAGCACGGCCATTTACAATACCTAGTCCTACAGCTTGTTTGATGGATACTTTCGCGAAGTCTCCAACTGCTTTTTCATCCGCAAATATTTTCGATGTGTCTACATCTTTCAATAGATTCGCATCTTTGTATTTCACTGCGCGTACAATCATCGTTGCGATTTCTTCACGTGTGATTAACGCATCTGGATCGAACGAGTCTGTCGTCTTGCCATTTACGATACCTGCACGGTGAGCCGCTTCAATTCCTGCATACGCCCATTCCTTGCTTGTTGTTACATCTTTAAATGTCCCTTTGTACTCTTCCATTGGAAGATTCAGAGAGCGAGCAATCAACACGGCGAATTCAGCACGTGTTACTTTGCCTTCAGGGTTAAATGTCGTATCTGTTTTCCCGCTTGTAATTGCGCGAGAAGCCAACACTTCAATTTGATCCTGTGCCCAGTATTTTTGGATATCCGAGAATGTTTTGTTGTTTTCTACAACAACGAATTTCGAGAAGTGGTTTGTCTTGAAGACAAATTGACCATTTCCGTACGTTCCACTTACGTAATCCAACCCATTTGTTGATTCGTTCACGTAGTAAGCAGCAACTTTTCGTGGGTCTTTAATTGCTGCAGCTACAGGAACTGTTACTTCAACTGGTGTTGAGAATGTAGTTACTTTAGTTGTGTTACCATTTTTGACTGTTGTGATTGTAAATTCAAACGTCGCAGATACCGCTCCGTTTACGTCAGTCGATTTAGCCATTTTCACAGAAACCGTCATACTTTCAGGATTGCCGGCTGCAATTTTTTTCAATACTTCATTTGGTACAACTACTTCTGTATTACCAGAAGCAATCACCAATGGTTTAGAAGATTGAGCAATTGTTTGCAACGAACCTGTTGGTACTTTTGCACTTACTTCAGGTTGAGTATCTGTTAGAGCTGGTACTGCTACTTTAATTTCTGTAACTGCAGGATCATTCGCTTGATTTGATACTGCGTTTCCATCCACAGTTACATGACCAGGGTTTGTTGGTGTTACTGGTGGTTGTGGCGGGCTTGTTACCGACACCAATACTTTCACCGTGTTTTTGCCTACTGTTACGTTAATTTCTGTTTGGCCAACACCTTTTGCAGTGATGACGCCCTTGTTTACGTTGATGATGTTTGTGTTATAGCCACTGTAAGTAGCTGTTGCTGTTACGTCAACTTGTGTAGATGTGTTATCTGCTTTAGTTGTCGTTTCAGTAACAACCAGTGTTTCTGATTGACCATACATGAATTGTACGTTTGCTTTGTTAACAGATAGTGTTTTCACGTCTGGTACTGGTATTGCAGTTACTGTTACTTTTACAGTTTTTGAGTTGTCGCCAACTGTTATTGTAATGTTTGTTGTGCCAACAGCTTTAGCCGTGATCAAGCCATTTACAACTGAGATCACGCTTGTGTCGTGACCACTGTATGTTGCAGTATTTGTTACATCTGCAACAGTAGAAGTTTCGTCAGCTTTTGTAGTTGTTTCTGTTACTTTTAATTGATCAGTTTTGCCTACTTCTAGGGTAACTGAATCTTTGTCCACTGATAATGTTTTCACATCTGGAACTGGTACTGCTGTTACTGTTACATTTACCGTTTCAGTGWTKTTACCARCAGTRATCGTGATTGTTGTGGTACCTGCTGCTTTAGCTGTGATTAAACCAGCTTCTACAGAKATTACGYTGCTGTCAGATACTGTGTATGTTGCAGATGCTGTTACGTCTTTKTTAGTWGAAGAACCGTCGGCTTTAGTTGTTKTTTCTGTTACAACTAATTGYTCAGTGTCTCCTACTTCAACAGAAACATCGTTTTTGTTTACATCTAAAGTTACTWCGTCTGGAACAGCTACTGGATCTTTCAAATCCACTTGAACCAAAATCGGATCATGGTCAGATGCACGACCGTGTTCTTCCATGAAGTTTGCGTTGATGTGAATCATGTCAATTAAAGTATTAGCTGATAAGTTGTTTGTTACTAACATGTGGTCAAGTACCTGGTTGTTCCCTTGGTAGTAATAAGAGAAACGTTCGCCAGCTGGTACTTTTTCTACCATGTTAGTTAAGATATTGCCTTTAAGTGCTGTAAGAGTTGGTGTGAATTCGAAATCATTCATATCACCCGCAACGATTACTTTAAGGTCTGGATTCTGTTCTTGTCCTTTTTTAATGAACGCGTTGATATTTGTAGCTAGCCCGATACGTTCTGCTTCAGACCCTAGGAATGGAGGTTGGTTTTTACCGAATAACGGTTGGTCTCCACCTTTAGAGTTTAAGTGAGCGCCGATTACGACTACTTGTTCACCTTGGAACTCAAATTGGGCTGCGATTGGTTTACGAGTGTTCGGTTGTGGAATGTCCAGGATGCGTCCAGGGTTTTTAGAAAGTTCACCATCTACCCATTTTACCGCTTCTGTAGATCCACCTTTTGTTCCTTCAGATAATGTTACACGCTGAGGGTTGTATAGGTAACCAACACGGATGTTACCACCTGGTGCCCCACCGTCTTGATTGTATTCTGGAGCAATGTCAGTCCAATTGTATTTAGGACCTCCTGCAGCAACGATTGCTGCGATTAAACGTTCATAACTTTGTGAAGCGTCTGTATTGCCTGAAGCTGTTTCACCATCATTATCTTGAACTTCTACTAATGTGATAATGTCAGGAGATTTCATGTTTTCAACAAATGACTTCGCAATTTTAACCACTTTTTCGTTTGGTGTGTTTGCCGTATTATTCGAGAAATTCTCTACGTTATATGCAGCAACGTTTAGTTTATCTTCTGCGAATGCAATTTCCGTTACTTCTTTGATTATTGGAGCTTCTACTAATGTTGGTAATGCAGCCACAGTTGTCATGATGCGGAAGTTTCCGAATTCGTAACTTACTGGACCTGTGATTGTGCCGTTGAATACATCCCCTGATTTAGCTTTGAATGATACAGAGTTCATATCAACTGTGATACGTTCCGGGTTATAGTCGTTAGCAGAGATATTGATTCCGCCAAATTTATTGAACGTTGTTTTACCACCGTTGTCAGTAGCCACGATGACTTCACCGTATTTTTGTGGTCCAACAACTTTTGCATCTTTAACTGAAACTAGCATACCTTCGATAGATTCCCAGAAGTCGATTCCGTCTTCTGCTGGATCGAATGAAGTTAATTTGTCGTTATCGATAACTTCTGTTGGTGGTGAAAGTTCTTCCCATTTAAGTGCTGCTGGAACTGGTGCTGTACCTAAGTCGTCAATGTTCGTGCTTGAAATTTCTGTTGTTGATAAATCAACAGATTTCATGTCAGAGTAACCAGCAATGAAGAATTCAGTCACTTTTCCGTCAACCGATACTCGATCGCCCGGCACAAATGCGTGCGCTTTACTGTATACAAGAATCGCGTCAGAAGTAGCAGGATCGCTGTCTGGTGTTAGATCTTGCATGAAGAAGTTGTTGTTATCAAGTTTGTAAGTTACTACACCTTCGATATCAACTACTTGCTGATCAGTGTATGGTGATTTGTGCTGTTTGCCTTGGATGTCCGAAATTTGCACACCAGTAGATTTGATTACTTGGTATTCAAACGAGAATACTTCAGAAGTTTCGTTGCCTGATACCGCCAATGCTTTGATAGTTGTGTTTTCTGTCACATTAATTGGTGCTGAGTATACATCACTTGAAGTTGTTGGAGTCGAACCATTTACTGTGTAGTAGATTGTCGCATCTGCCCAACCACTTGCAAGAGTGATTTTTGTGTTTTCAGTTACGAAACCTGGGAATACATTAACGTATACTGCTGGTTTGTTTACTAGGTCAAAACTTTCTGCACCCAGTGCTTTAACTTGGTATACATCGTTAAATTTAGAAGCTATACCTGAAACATGAACAAGATCGCCTTCATTATAATATTGAATGAAGTTATCATACGTCATGCCCGTACGATTATCGTTACGAACGATTACTGATTTTCCTTCTCCGTCGACAGCAGAGAATTCAAATGTCCCGTAATCATCTTTTTTCGCTAAGCCAGTAATTGTTACTTTGTTTAATTG